>CAYSOI010000020.1:0-1814 GCA_964432425.1 uncultured Opitutales bacterium
TTCCAGTGGTACAATAGCAAGTCTGGAAACAGATGTATTTTGTCCTTTGAAGAGACTGGATGAGTAGCGTTCTCCATCGTAATGGTCAGAACATATGGCACGAGCAATATCTTCTTCAGGATCAACTTCAGTGGCCACGGCACATGTAAAATTAGCCAACTAATTGTAGAACAGACTCCATTTTCTCGTTGGGAAATGTGCCTTCAGTCTCGTTGGCTTCAAGATAGACTTCGGTCTCTAAGTTACCAAACTCGACTTGTATTTTGTGTCCATTGTTATCTTCCCAAGCCAGTTCTAAATGACCATCCTCGGTAAGAAAAATGCTTGGGATCATACCTTCTGCAAACTGAGCAAGTTCTAAAAACTTTTGCAGAGCACTTGCAGCTTTAGGAGAAAATGGCTTGTTCTTTCTTTCTCCCCATTCTCCAGAAAACTTTTGCTTGAAGTAGTTGAAGCGACCCCAGCCACGGATACCAAGCTTGGAAATCAGAAGATCATCCATTTCCGACTCACCGGGTTGGGACATGAAATATGGAGTAGATGAATCAAAGGCTCTATCCCAACTGGAGTCGAAAGCTCCTTCAAAAGTGTATGTGTCCTGCGAATTCATTATAAATATTGGGGATTCAATTGATGTAGGTAATCATCCTGCAGAAGGCCAAAGAATATCTTTTTATTCAATGTATGGGCTTCTGTAAATCGATCAAGGCCATTGTTGAAGAGGTCAAATTGGTCTGCACTTAGCCATATATCGAGATCAAATGCACTGCCTTTATTGATTTCCTTTCCCTCTTTTATGTTTACTCCATTGTTCAACAATAATCTGCATTGAAAGGGAGATATGTTGAATTCAGTTCCAAATTGTAATTGAGATGAAGTAACTGGAGATCCCTGGATACCTACATCAAGCTGTATGATGTCAAAGATGTTTTCCTTGAAAATGTCTATGTATCTTAGTCCTAATCTTTCTCCTTCAACAACAATTCCAGTTTTATCGAGGCAATCAAGTAACCATTGGAATTCATCTTTAATTGCAGTCCATCCAGGATAATTTTTGCGTTTGCTTAATAGAGAAAATACCCTTGGTCCTATATGTAGGTTGAATTGCTCACTCTCAAATCTTCTTAAAGGTTTATAGGTAAACTCGGGTATAGTGCGTCGAATTTCAGGAGGGATTTGATCAATCTCCAATGGCTTTTTATTGGGATATTTTTCTCGAATGAATTGATAGAGTAAACCAGGGATTTCAGACCAATCTTCAGAAGTCACATACCTGACCTCCAAGACCGTTTCAAAAATAGGACATGGGTCAATTAAGGTTGGAAGCTTATCAGGAAATTGGATTGGGAAGTCTGAAGCAGTAGAAGTCATCAATGGTGGTTATGGCATAGGATTCAAAGGAATCAATAATCGTCTTCGTACTCTTCTTCGAATTGTTCGAGTTGGTCGAGGATGGATTTGTCGTTGGCGTGGCTGACGGCGTTTTCGTAGGAAATGATGCCTTCGGCGTAGAGGTCGACGAGGTGTTGTTCCATGGTCTGCATGCCTTCTTTCTTTTGGGTTTCGAGCATGGAGTAGACCTGGGAAAGGTTCATGGTGCGGATGACGTTGCCGAGGGCCGAGGTGTTGCGGAGGATTTCCATGGCGACGGCCCGGCCTGAGCCGTCTTCTTTTTTGACCAGTTTTTGACTGATGACGGCTCCGATACTGAAGGAGAGTTGGAGAGCCAGGCCCTGGGCCTGGTCGGATGGGAACATGTCAATAATCCGGCTGATGGCACCTTTGGTATCGCGGGTGTGGAGGGTGGAAAATAC
>CAYSOI010000020.1:1914-8967 GCA_964432425.1 uncultured Opitutales bacterium
ACAAAGCTGGAGAGCATCCGCATGACCATGGCCATGCCGTCGCGGTCATGAAAGATGTTGATCCGGAAGTTGACGCCGCCTTCATCCCAGTGAAAACCGCAGTCCAAATCCTTGACCTGACCGGATTTCAATTTCTGGCGACTTTCCTCCGTGAGCATCGGGAAGATGAGGTGCTCAATGGTTTCGTGGGTCAAGGGTTCGCCGTTGGGAATGCTTTCGAGGTCATCGTCAAAACGATAGCTGAAGGGGCGGTCGACTTTCATGTGAATGTCGGACATGCGGGACATGTTGCCCACTTTGTGTTCGTCTCCGGTAAACCAGCGCAGCAGGTCTGCCATGCTGACATAACTATCGCCTACGGGGTAGACTTGGTAATCAAGGTCGTATTCTTCTTCCATTTGCTTCAGGTGGGGATGATTCTGGCTTTGGCTTCCGGGTGGTCGGGTTGAAGGTCCAGGGTGATAAGGTAATGGTTTTGTGCCATCTCGATGTCACCTTTTTTTTCAAGGAGTGTGGCCAAAAGAAAGTGGGCTTCTGGGTTTTGGATTTCAATTTCGACGGATTTTCTGAGTAGTTCAATGGCGAGTTCGTCGTTTTCGTTTTGGCATTCTTCAATGGCCAGTTGGTGAAGGATGCCTGGATGATGAGGGTTGGCGATAATGCCTTCATCCAGGTGTTGGCGAACTTGTTGCGTATCTTCCTTTGTTTGTGCCATCAGGGAGAGCTGGTAGTGGGCTTCAGCTCTGTGGTGGTTGAATTTTGCAATGTCGGCTTCGATTTTCCGTGCCTGTATGAATTGGTTGTGTGCCAGGAGGTCGTTGGCTTCTTGTCTCAACTTTGTGTTTTGAGAAAGAGAATGCTCGATGGTGAGTTGAAAGTGTTTTTCTGCTTTTAAATTGGACTGTCTGGAGAGGGCCAACTGGGCGGTCCGAATGTGTAGGGTTGGGTGCTGAGGGTGTACTTCCAGGGCTTGTTGGAGGGTTTTTCCGGCTTCTTCAATGGGTTGGAGTTTTGCCAGGGTGAGCCATGCATCGATGCGGGCTGGGTTGAGTTCCAGGGCTTTGGAGAGGGTTTGGATGGCTTGTGCCTTCTCTTTGTTTTCGGCTTGAATTTGGCCGAGTTCCGCCATGGCTTCTGCATGTTTGGGGTTTAGGCGGAGGGTGGCTTCAAATTCTTTCCGGGCTTCTTCGTCGAAGCCTCCATGCAGGAGATTGCCGGTCTGGTCGTAGCGGTTTCCATGGCGAAGCAGTAAGCCGAGTCGAAAATGACCTGCGATGTGAGTGGGGTCGTAATCGATGGTTGTTTCGAAGTAGGAGCGGGCTTTGGCGAAGTCTTCCGGGCTGTCGTGAAGGAGGCCTAACTGGAAGTAGGCGTCGAGGTAGTCGGGGTCTTGCTGTAGGGTTTTCTCAAAGTGGTAAATGGCATCATGGGGTTGATTGGTTTCCAGTGCGGCAATGCCGAGTTGATAGTGGGCATCCGGGTTTCTGGGATCATTGGCGAGGATGCTTTCGAGGTTGGATTTGGCTTCGGAGAATTCTGCATGCTGGAGATGAAGTTTGGCAAGGAGTTCCAGGGCGTCGGTGTGATCGGGCTTGGTCTGGAGCAAGGTTTCCAGTTGTCCGATGGCATTGGGGAGATCGTCTTCTCTGGAATACAGAAGTGCCAGTTGGTAGCGTGCGTCTACGAAGTCAGGCTGTAGCTCAATGGCTTTGAGCAGGTGTTCTTTTGCGGAGGCCATATTCGAGGTCGATTGCGGACCTGTCTGTGTAGAATTTAGATAATTGAGCTGCCGGCATTCTTGAGGGCGACGTCAGCCTTGTACGCTTCGTTGGCCGCTAATTCCTCGTTCAGAAGCAATGCCAAATGGTAATGGGCTCTGGCATATTCCGGTTCGATCTCAATGGCCCGCTCATAGTGCTGTCGGGCTCTGGGGCGTTCATTGATTTCCTGAAGCAGCAAGCCCAGATGAAAATGAGCTTTGGCATGGTCGGGTTCGATTTCAATGGCCCTCTGGTAGTGCTCTTCGGCTTTTTCGAATTCGGGTTTGCGGACGTGAGTTCCGTCTTTGGTGATGCGGTGTCCACCGGCCAGGAGTTTTCCGAGTCCGTAGTGAACGTCTGCGTAATCGGGGTCAATTTCCGCGGCCGTCTCGTAATTTCTGCGGGAGAGATCAAATTCGCCGGGAGCATTGAGCACTCGGCCGAGATTGTAGTAGGCTTCGGTGTAATTCTGGTCTACCTGAGTGGCTTTTTCAAAGTATACTTTGGACTCATTGGCCATGTGGAGGGTTTCCATGACATGGCCCAGGTGGTACCATGCTGGAGCAAAATCCCCTTCAATTTCGACAGATCTCATATAGTGATCTCTTGCCTTTTCATAGGATTTCAGGATGTCGTATGTTCTGGCCAGATGGTAGTGTGCCTGCCCATATTCGTCATTGAGCTCAATGGCTTTGATGAAGTTTTCCCTGGCCGCCTCATAGTCTTTCCTTTCGGCCAGAAGCAAGCCGTAGTGGAAATGGGCCTTGGGGTTTTCCTTATGGTGATCAATCGAGGCCAGATAGTGTTTTTCGGCGGCACCTGTCTTTCCATTGTGATGGTGAATCAGGGCCAGAATGAAGTGAGCTTTGGAATAAGCGGGATCAATGCTGATGGCTTTTTCGAGGTTGTCCTCCGCTTTGGTTAGTAGCTCCGCTGCTTGCTTTTCCCGATCTTTTTCCTCGATCTTTTCATCCTGGAGGAGGTTTTCACATTGCTCTTTTTGTATCCGGGCCAGGTTGTAATAGGCCTTGGAGAAATTGGGGTCGCACTCGATACAGGTTTTGAAGCGTTTGACAGCTCGGTCCAGTTGTTTTCTGACTACCGGCATTCCATCTTTATCAACGGTAAGTCCTCCTGCCAGGAGTTTTCCAAAATAGTAGTGGGCATCGACGTAGTCAGGACGAATGTCGATGGCGATTTCGTAGTTTTTGGTTGATTCTACGAATTCCTCCGCATGCGTGAGAATACGGGCTTTATGAAAGTAGGCTTGGGCAAAATTTTGCTCCAGTTCAGTGACTTTTTCGAGGTTGTTTTTGGCGTCTTCTGTTTCGCCTTGCTGGATGAGCAGAAGGGCGAAGTTGTAGTAGGCTTCGGTGTAATTGGTGTTGAGGTCGAGGGCGTTGGAGAAATGTTTTTTGGAGTTCTCGATGTCGCCGGTAAGTGCCAGGAGCCGTGCTAGTTTACAATGGGCTTCGGCATAGTCCGGGTTGAGCCGGATGGCGATTTCGTAATGGTCTCTAGCTGCATCATACTCCTTGAGCTGAACCTGAAGTGTGCCGAGGTTGTAGTGGGCTTCGGCGTAGTCCGGATTGAGCTCCAGGGCTTTCTCAAGGTGAACTTTGGCAGTTTGGAGAGCTTCTTTGTCGGAAGCGGCAGCTGGGTTGTGCAGGGGGTTGGTGGGTTCCTCCACGATGGGAGTTGCGTGGGGATCTTTCTTTTCTTCCTGCTTTTGGGGTTGTTTGGAAGTGGTGGGTGGTTGCTTGGAAGGAGCTTTTTTGGCAGCAGCCTGTTTCGCAGGAACTTTTTTAGCCGGTGCCCTCTTTGCTGGTGCTTTTCTTGGCGCAGAGGGTTTTTTCTCGTTAGCCATGGTGATGAGTTTCCTTGTGGTGGGTTGAAGGGTGCGAATAAAATTACTTGGTGGTCATGACCCAGACCCCATCCCATTCGCCTTCCGGCGGATTGGCTTTGAGGTGTTCACTGCGGTCAATGTAGAGCTTCGCGGCTTTATCGTTGGGGTTCATTTTGATGCATTCCTTGAAGAGTTTGAGGCCTTTGTCCCACTCCGCTTTGCGGAAGCAGCGGATGCCATCATTGAAGGCCTGAATGACTTCGATGAGATTGGGGAAGGATTGATCGGTATGGTAATCCAATACTTCAAATACACTGACTGGTTCAGTTTTTCCTTTGACGATAACGAGGTCGACTTCCCGTGTCCGGTAGGTTGCTTTCACGGCGTGGTGAGTGAATTCTGAAATCAGAACGTGGGCTCCATATTGCTTACAGGCAGATTCAATACGGGCGGCAAGGTTTACGCCGTCTCCAATGACGGTGTAGTCCATCCGTTTGGTGGAACCGATGTTTCCGGATACAACATTATCTGTGTTGACTCCCATGCCGTGGTCGATGGGCATTTTGCCGTCTTTGGCACGTTGTTCGTTGAATTCGTTGAGTTTGACCATCATGTCGATGGCGGCCCGGACGGCCCGGTCAGGGTCATCGTCATGGGGGACGGGTGTTCCGAAGATACACATCATGGCGTCACCGATGAATTTGTCGAGCATGCCCCCTTCGTTAGTAATACACTCGACCATAATTTCGAAGTATTCGTTCAGAAGTTTGACCGTGCCCTGGGCTCCCAGTTCTTCAGTAATGGTGGTGAAGCTGCGGACGTCGGAGAAGAGGACAGAGGCAACGGATTGTTTGCCGCCCATGATGTCTCCTTCTCCACCGGAGGCAACGAGTTGTTCTGCCAGTCCGGGGTCCATATAGCGGGACATTGTGGACTTCATGCGTTTTTCCGAACTGATGTCGGCAAACATCATCATGGTTCCCAGCTCATATTTTTCTTTTCCTTTTGGCGTTTCTCTTTCTCCGGAAAGGGGAAGAATATTGAGGTTCACCGAAGTTTTGTCACCGGAAATGATGAGTTCTGCGTCGAGGTATTCCTTGGGTTCCTTAACATCTGTGAGGGCTTCTTTCATCCACACATTTTCTTCGATGAATAATTCGTCAATGTGCTTTTTGATGATGAACTCTTCGCGGTCGAACTGGAGGATTCGCAGCCCGGCTTTGTTGATGGTTTTGACGCATTGGTCTGTATCAAAGGTAACGACACCGTCATTCATACTGGCCAGCATGCTTTGGGTGTAGTTCATGGCGTTCTGGACTTCGTCGAAGAGTTTCGCGTTCTCAATCCCCATGGAGATTTGAGAGGTAAATGCTCCCAGTCTCTTTTCATCTTCCTTGGTGAAGGCTCCACCTCTTTTATTTAATACCTGCGATACTCCAATAATTTTTCCATCTTTACTAACAACGGGCATACAGAGGATGGACCGGGTAAAGAAGCCGCTGGACCTGTCGAATGCCGGATTAAAGCGAAGGTCGGCATAGGCGTGAGGAATGTTCAAGGGTTTGCCGCTTTGGAAAACAGTTCCGGCAATGCCCACGTTGTTGGGGAAACGGATGATATTCTTGCCTAATCCTTCACCCACCTCGGTGTAGAGTTCATTGGTTTTGTCATCGTTGATGAAAAGAGTGGCCCGCTCGGATTCGAGCATGTGGGAAATAGTGCGGATGATCTTTTCCAAAAGGGGGCCGAGTTCCAGTTCTGAAGAGACCTGAGACACAACGTCGAGGAATTCGAGTTCCTGCCTTCGGGAGGCTTCCACCTGCTCCACCATCACGTTGCCCTGAATCACGATGGCGGCTTGCTCGGTCATGGCCTCCAGCAATTCGAGGTCATCCTGGTCGAAGGTGCCTTCTGTTTTGTTCAGAAGCTGGGTTACGCCGATGACCTCCCCGGTCATGGTCCTCAGAGGAGCACAGAGAATGTTTTTGGTGCGGAATCCGGTGCGGACGTCTACGGCTTTGTTGAAGCGTGGGTCCTTGTAGGCATCGGTAATGATGGCCCCTTGGTTGTTGGAGAACACCCAGCCCGCTACACCTTTCGTGTTGAGGATTCGGATTTCCCGTTTGAGATTGCCCTGGGCAATTCTGGAGTAGAGCTCCCCAGTCGACTGGTCATTGATGAAAACCGTGCCCCGTTCTGCATTGATGTGTGTGGTTGTGATCTTGACGAGGATAGCCAGGGCTTCATCCAGATTTTTGGAGACGGCGAGGTTGTTGGTAACTTCGAGTAGGATACGAGCATGTTTGTCAGCTAGCTTCACCGAGCTTAACTGACGGGGGCCGTTGTCATTTTCCGGGTTGTTCATTGACGGTGTCCTCTTTTTCAAGTTGGGCACGAAGAGTTGCAATGATCGACTGCAAGTGTTCGTGTTCTCTTTGTTTTAATTGGGTCTCCTTTTGGAGTTTCTCTTGAAAGTTCACAACCCTTTTTTCCATTTGTTCTCTTTGATCGCTGATTGTACTGCGTAGAGAACCGATCTCTTTGTTGGCATTTGTAAGGGCCATCCGGACGTTGTCTTCCTGGCTCATGCGATCCTTTTCCATGTTTTCCCGGAGGGAATTGATCGTGTTTCGGAGCATGGCATTTTCGGATTCGGCCTGAGACATTGCCCGTTGGATTCTGTCTTCCTGGCCAATGCGGGTTCGTTCTAAATTTTCACGTAGGGTATTGATCGTGCTGCGAAGTTGGTTAGCTTCATCATTGGCGGCGGTGGCGGATTTCTGGAGGAGTTCTTCATGATGTGCCTGGATGGACTCCAGCTCATTTCGCAAAGAGTTTACGGTAGCTTTGAGTTGCTTGGTCTGGTCATCTGCTACGGCGACAGCTCGCTGAATTCTTTCATCCTGGCCCACTCGTGTGCTTTCCAATTCCTGCCTCAGGCTGTCGATGGTGCCTTTGAGCAATTTGTTTTCATGGTTGGCTGAGGAGGAGGCTTTCTGCAACTTCTCTTCGTGCTGAGCCTGGAGGCTTTCGAGTTCATCTCTCAACGAGCTGACGGTGGATTTGAGCTGCTTGTTGAGGTCTTCTGCTTCCGAGACGGCACGCTGAATTCGATCATCCTGCCCAATGCGGGTTTTTTCCAGTTCCTGCCGGAGTCCGTTGATGGTGCCTTTGAGCTGTGTATTTTCCTGATTGGCGGCCTGAGAGGTTTTTTGTAGCTGCTCTTCATGCTGAGCATTTACATTCTCCAGTTCAAAACGTAGTGAGCTAACGGTGCCTCGGAGTTGTTTGTTGAGGTCTTCTGCCTGAGTAACGGCCCGTTGGATTCTGTCATCCTGTCCGATGCGGGTTTTTTCCAGTTCTTCGCGAAGTCCGTTGATGGTGTTTTTGAGCTGTTCGTTTTCCTGGTTGGCTGCGGTGGAGGCTTTCTGGAGTTTCTCTTCG
>CAYSOI010000020.1:9067-11112 GCA_964432425.1 uncultured Opitutales bacterium
TCTTCGTGCTGGGCTTGAATGGTCTCCAGTTCTTCCCGGAGGGAATTGATGGTGGTTTTGAGCTGCTTGTTGAGGTCTTCTGCTTGGGTGACAGCTCTTTGAACTCGATCTTCCTGCCCGATCCTGGCTTTTTCGAGTTCTTCCCTCAGATTGTTGATGGTGCCTTTGAGGAATTGGTTTTCGTTATTGGCTGAAGAGGTGGCTTTCTGGAGCTGTTCCTCGTGTTGGGCCTGGAGGGAGTCCAGCTCATCCCGCAGGGAATGAACGGTACCTCTCAACTGTTTATTAAGGTCTTCAGATACGGTGATGGCCCGTTGGACACGATCATCCTGAGAGATTCGGGATTTTTCGAGTTCTTCGCGAAGCCCATTGATGGTGTTTTTGAGTTGCTGGTTTTCCTGGTTGGCTGCGGTCGAGGCTTTTTGGAGTTGGGCCTGGTGTTGGGCGTCCAGTGTGTCGAGTTCTTCCCGCAGGGCTCCAACTGTTTGTTTGAGCTGCTTGTTGAGGTCTTCTGCATGGGTGACGGCTCGCTGAATCCGATCCTCCTGGCCGATGCGGGATTTTTCCAATTCCTCCCGGAGGCCGTTGATGGTGTCCTTGAGCATCCGGTTTTCATTGTTGGCGGCTGAGGAGGCTTTCTGAAGTTGCTCTTCGTGTTGAGCTTGTATGGTATCGAGTTCGTCCCGAAGTGCGTTTACGGTAATTTTGAGCTGCTTGTTTTCATCTTCCGCTTTGGACACCGCACGTTGTATGCGTTCTTCTTGCCCAATGCGGGTTTTTTCGAGTTCTTCCCGGAGGCCATTGATGGTGCCTTTGAGGAGGCGGTTTTCATTGTTTGCCGCGGTGGTGGCTTTCTGGAGTTGCTCATCATGCTGGGCTTGCATGGTATCGAGTTCAGAACGTAAAGCACTTACAGTTTCCCGGAGTTGCCGGTTGAGGTCTTCTGCGTGAGAGACGGCGCGTTGAATGCGTTCTTCCTGTCCGATGCGGGTCTTTTCGAGTTCTTCGCGAAGTCCGTTGATGGTATCCTTTAATTGCTTGTTCTCCTCATTGGCCATGGAGGTGGCTTTTTGGAGTTGGGCTTCGTGCTGGACATGGATGGAGTCAAGTTCTTCACGGAGGGCAGAGACGGTATCCTTTAACTGTCGGTTCATGTCTTCCGACTGGGCCACTGCTCTCTGGACTCGGTCGTCTTGCCCTACTCTGGTTTTCTCCAGTTCTTCGCGGAGTCCGTTAATTGTATCTTTAAGGAGTCGGTTTTCGTTGTTGGCTTCTGAGGTCGCTTTTTGAAGTTGTTGTGCATGCTGTGCCTCCAGGGTTTCCAGTTCCTGCCGGAGGGAATTGACGGTTTCGCGAAGTTGACGGTTGAGGTCATCCGCATGAGCAACTGCCCGTTGAATCCGCTCGTCCTGCCCTACCCGGCTTTTTTCGAGTTCTTCGCGGAGTCCGTTGATCGTGTCTTTGAGGGTACGGTTTTCGTCGTTGGCTGCTGAGGTCGCTTTTTGTAGCTGTTCTTCGTGTTGAGCTTGGGAGGTATCCAGCTCATCCCGTAGGGAGTTGACGGTTTCGCGGAGTTGTCGGTTGAGGTCATCTGCGTGAGAAACGGCCCGTTGAATACGTTCATCCTGCCCGATTCTGGTCTTCTCCAGTTCTTCCCGCAGGCCATTGATGGTGCCTTTGAGGAGGCGGATTTCATTGTTCCCGGCTGTGGTCGCTTTCTGGAGTTGTTCTTCATGTTGGGCCTGGATGGCATCCAATTCAGAACGCAGAGCATTGACGGTATCCCGAAGTTGTTTGTTTTGGTCCTCGGCTTGAGAAATGGCTCTCTGAACACGGTCATCCTGGCTGATTCGGCTTTTTTCGAGTTCTTCCCGGAGGCTGTTGATGGTGCTCTTGAGCAGCCGGATTTCATCGTTTGCAGAGGAAGTGGATTTTTGGAGTTGTTGCTCATGCTGCGCCTGGATGGTCTCCAATTCATCCCGCAGAGAGTTTACGGTGGCTTTGAGCTGCTTGTTCTGGTCTTCCACATGGGAAACGGCTCTCTG
>CAYSOI010000020.1:11212-22960 GCA_964432425.1 uncultured Opitutales bacterium
GCGATGCGGGTTTTTTCGAGTTCTTCCCGTAGTGAATTTACTGTTCCTTTGAGCAGTCGAATTTCGTCGTTTGCCCCTGAGGTGGATTGCTGTAGCTGTTGTTCGTGTTGGAGTTGTTGGGATTCGAGTTCTTCCCGGAGTGAATTTACGGTGGCTTTGAGTTGTTTGTTCTCGTCTTCTGCCTCGGTGACCGCTCGTTGAATGCGGTCGTCCTGCCCGATTCTGGTTTTCTCCAGTTCAATACGCAGAGCGTTTACAGAGTTCTTTAGGAGTTGATTATCTTCGTTGGCTTTGGATTCGCGTTTTTGGAGTTCATCCGAATGCTCCGCCTGGTTTTGCTCCATTTCCTGCCGTAGGGTGTTGACGGTCTCCTTGAGTTGGTGGATTTGGTCTTCGGATTTGGCAGTCGCTCTGTGGACCGCGTCGTCCTTGCTGGCATTGGATTTCTCCAGTTCGAATCGGAGTGAAGAAATATTTCCCCGGAGGGTGTTGATTTCTTCATTGGCCGAAGTGACTGCATTTTGGACGCGGTCGTCTTGTTCGCCTTTAACTTGCTCCAGTTCATCTCTCAGGGCTTGAAGGGAGTCGCGAAGCAGGCGGTTTTCTCCTTCCGATTCTGCGGTTGCGGTCTGGACTTCTTCCTGGATCCTTACCTGAGCGTTATCCAGCTTTTGACGTAGTGCCAGGAGCGTGGCTTTCAGGTACTGATTTTCCTTTTCATCCAAATCAATGTTGGTGCTGTCGATGGGGTCCGGCATGGATGTGAGGGAAATTCTGGAGTTGGGGGAAAGGTTTGCTGGGTAAAGCTGTCTCGCATACGTGTAAACTGAAAAGAGGTTTCCTTTCCACAATTTTTACTCAGAAAATTCGAAAACTTGATCTCTTTTGTTGACAAGGGGGGATAGGAGTCTTTTTTTCGCTGGCTCAATTTTGATTCTGCCCGGTAGCTCAGTGGTAGAGCAGGTGGCTGTTAACCACTTGGTCGCTGGTTCGAATCCAGCCCGGGCAGCCAATTTTAAATTTCCCGTTTTTATGCCGAGATCTTCATCTCGGTTTTTTTATGTCTGGATGTTTTTTGAAAAGAGCCGTTGAGGAGCCCTTTTTATTTGATTTGATGGAAATGGACTTCCATGCTTGCCGATTCTCACCCCCTTAAGTTATTCAATGAATATCGAATTTCTCCATCCCTTTTGTTTGATTCGTAGTGTAATGCGCTTAGCTCTTTTGGGCCTTGGTTTGGCTGTCTCGCTTCCTTCCGCTTTTGGCCAGGATGCTACTGTGCAGTTGGAGCACAAGGTCGGCCAGGTGCTCAATGGTACCGCCAATAATCCTGCCGAGATTGAGGCGGCACTTCAAAAATTTATGGCAGAGACGCGGCCTACCGCGGCGGGCATGAAGGTGATTGCAACTGCTGCGATGAAGAAGGTGGCCAGCTACAATAAGCATGATTTGATGGCGGTGGTCACGGAGGGTATGGTTCGTGCCGGGTTGAGCCAGGCATTGAAATCCGGGGTGGATCCGATCAAGGCATCGGCAGAAATTTCTGAAGGGTTGGTTTCATCAGCGATGGGGACGAATTCCCGCCGTGGTGGAAATAGCATCGTGACATCCATCGTTCTGGCTCAGGCGTCGATTGAGGCGATTGTGCAGACTTCCGGCCAGTTGGGAATTCCCGCTTCCAATGCCGCCAATGCCTCGGCCTTTGGGATTACCCGTGGTGCTTTGTCGACCAGCATTGAATATGGCTATAACCATGTGGCCACCATGATCAACGTGGCTTCCGGCTTAGCCGAAGGGGCGGTGTATGCGGCAAGGAGAATCGGGGTTGCTCCTGATGCCATTGCTCAGGCTGCGATGACGGGGGCTGTGGATAGCATCCATTTGGTAGCATCGGCTGTGGATGTACAGGTCGAGCCGATTCTGGAAGGGGCGAGGCAGGGATTTCATCAAGGGATGAAGCTCGCCACCGGACGTGGAGTAAAGGCTTTGCCTGAAAAGAAACAGATGGCACAAGGTTTGCAGGGTAAATCGGCTCAACTTAAAACCGTTCCTGTTCGTAACCCCGCTTCGGGTATGATCGAGGTGAGGTTGGATTCTTCCCGCCAATTGGCAGATGGGCTCAATTATTATCTATTAAAAAATGAGAGAGTGGTTGCAGGTCCCAAGCCTGAGGCTGTGTTTGTCATTGGATCTCAACCCACGGCACAGAATGTTGGGGTCTATAGTATTCAAGTTCGGCAGCCTGGGAACACCCATGTGTTGACGGCGACACCTATGACACTTGCGAAACAAAGTAAATTCCGTTAAATTCTAAGAACTCCTATGAAAAAGTTTATCCCTTGTTCTTTCCTTTCTTCTTTGCGTCTTCTGTTTTGTTCCCTCTGCCTTGCTGGCTCCCTTCCCATTGCTTCGGCGCAGGATGCCGTCATTCAATTGGAGCAGAAAATCAATGAAGCTCTGGATGCAGCCGGTAATGATCCTGTGGCCATTGAGGCTGCCGTTCAGAATTTGATGGCCGAGACGAGGCCCACCGCTGCCGGTATGAAGAAGATTGCCGAGGCTGCGATGAGGAAGGTGGCAAGTTTCAATAAGAACGAATTGCTATCCGCTGTCAGTGAAGGTGTTGTTCGTGCAGCAATGAGCCAAGCGGTGGCATCGGGAGTAGACCCAATCAAGGCTGCGGCCTCGGTTTCTGAGGGATTGGTTGTTTCTGCATCGGAGACGGCTTCCCGGCGTGGTGGAAATAGCTTTGCCACTGCTGCTTTGGTGGCAAAGTCTGCGGTTTCTGCTGTTGTGAGTGCTGCAGGAACACATGATCTTTCCGCGTCTAATGCCGCTAACGCTGCTGCGTTTGGAGCGATGAGTGCAGCCATGGCCACCAGCATTGATTATGGACAGGATTTGGTATCGATGGTGACCGACCTGACATCCGGTATTACTGAAGGCGTCGTGAGTGGTGCCAACAAATCCGGCGTGAATGTCGATTTAACCGCTCAAGCTGGTTTTACGGGAACGGTGGATTCCATACACATCAAGGCGTCGGATGCTAACCTTCAGGCGGGCCCTCTCGTGGAAGCTGCGAGAAAGGGTTTCATTCGCGGCATGAAATTGGCGACTGGGCGGGATGTTTCTCCTTTTGCAGATGAGGAGGAACCGAACCGAGACATTCTTGGTATTTTGTCGGAGCCCAGGACTGTATTTGTTAAAAATGAAAAAGGTGAATTTGAAGTGCACCTCCAGGTTTCCTCTACATTGATTCCTGACCCATCTTCCGTTACATTTACTCTCTTGAAAAATGGTGTTGAGATTGAGCAATCCAGCTCTTCGGTTTTTTCAAGAGGCACTGAAATTAATGAGGATAATGTGGGAATTTATCTCATTCAGATTACGGACAAGAATACAGGACAAGTACTGAGTGCTATTCCAAGTACCTTTTCTCTAGTAGTGGCTGACCAAATCCCTGTTAGTGCTGCTGAATGATCTTCAAGGTCGTTGGAGTAAAACCTCGTCAGCTACGTTTGAGAGCCATTGCCGAAATGTAGCCCCAGAGGGTGCCGATCAGCAGACCTCCCAAATGGCAACCGTTGGCCATGCCCCCAATCGTTCCGCTGAAGCCAAGTGCAAGCCAAACCAGCATGAGGGTAACAGTGGTTGGGTGCAAATAGAGGCCAGACTCTGGAGCAAACCTGGCCTTCATCCAGATGAAGCCCAGTAGTCCATAGACCACTCCGGACATTCCACCGAAAAAGATCTCAGGTACCATGATGGCCTGACAGATGTTTGAGCCTATCCCTGCAATGGCCACGAAGAATAGTAGAAACCGACTGCTGAAACGCACCTCAAGAATCCTGCCCAGATCTAAGAGCCAGAGCATGTTGAAGGCGATGTGAATCAAGCCGAAATGCAGAAAGATGGGCGTGAGCAGGCGCCAGATCTGTCCACTTTGGATGGACTCATTGTGATAGAGGAATAGGGCTTCAATGAAGGGGCGTTTTGTCTCTGTGCCACCGGCTGCCTGAAGGAGAAAGGTGACAAGGCAGATACCCATGAGAGAGTAGGTGACGGGAAACCCTCCTCTTCCTTGAATACGCTTCGCCAGCTTTTCATTTTTGGCTCTTTGCTTGGCTTCAATTTTGTCCTGAATGCGTTTTTGTTGAGACGCTTCTTCTGCAATCTTCTGGTATCTGGGATCTTCTGCGTTTTGGCGAAATAGGTTAAACTCAGATTTGGCCTGATCCAACTTGTCCTCATTGTGAACCCAGATGGTCCATGGTCCCCCATCTGGGCCCTCCTGTTCGATTTCAGAATGGATGTCGATTCCGTTTAAGTACCCGCAGAAGTTGGTAGCCTGTTCTGTATCCTGAATTTCTCCGATAGATCGCATGTTCTCTAAAATACTGCTGGGTTGCTGTTGAGCTTTTTTACTGCGGAACCGGATCTCTTTTTGATCGGTTGGATCGCATTGGTTTTAGGGTTATCAATAGTATCTACGGCTTGAGTGGTGACTTCAGCGGTCACTTCTTTCACGGCTTTTGCCGCCCTTTCCGGGTCCTGTTTGGTTGTAATGCGTTTTACACCTTTGCGGTTTTTCGCAACTTTGACAGTGTAGACTCCCGTTCCATTCTTTTTTGCCTCAGCAAGCAGGTCTTTGACCACTTCATCATTCTTGTACAATAAACGGGAGGTCATCGTACCGTCTGCAGACCAAGTTGTGGCAATCCCGTTGAGTTTCCCGTTTTTGGTGACAAACTCGTATTTGGTTCGGCCATTGGAATGGAATTCGTAATGTGGGCCATCTTCTATCCTTTTGGAGCCATCTTTGCCCATTAGCTTTCGGGCATAGGCGATATAGGCATGATCTTTGACGGGGATGTAAACTGAGTCGGATGCACAGCCGGTGAGAAAGACGATTCCGGCAAAAATGGCGTAGATGCGAAGTGGGAATGTTTTCATGGGTTTTAGAAAATGGATCAGGATTGGATTTTAGGAATAGTGGATAGCAATAAATTTGTCACTTTATCTACATTGGCTTTGAAAACTTTGAGAACGGCTTCCCAGGAAACAGGCTCCTCGTCTTGCTTCCAGCAATCATAGTCAGTGCTCATTGCAACGGCACAGTAAGGGATCGCTGCTTCGTTAGCAAGTGCACATTCCGGGGCGGTCGACATGTTGATCACATCCGCCCCCCAGGCTCGAAACATGTGGGACTCGGCTCTGGTTGAAAACCTTGGCCCTTCAATGGTGACTACTGTCCCTTTTTCATGATGAGGAAGGTTATGCTCCTGGCAGGTTTGTATGAGATGCTTGCGGAGATTCTCATCAAAGGGGTCTGCCATGGGGGTATGCTTCATTTTTCCCGGCTCAAAGGCTTCATGAAAGGTGATGATTCGATGGCGGGTGAAATCAATAAATTGGTCCAGTACAACGAGATCGCCTGGGGAGATTTCTTCTTTGAGGGAACCTACCGCAGTTGTGGCGAGGATGTGGGTGCAACCCGCTTGGCGAAGAGCATCAATATTTGCCCGGTTGTTGACTTGAGTTGGCGGAATGGTGTGTTCGCGGCCATGCCTGGCCAACAGTGCCACATTTCGGCCTTGGATGGTTCCCAGCTTCAGGGGACTGCTGGGACTACCGTAAGCAGTCTCAAGCATCTTGTCTGTTGCATTTTCAAGCAGATCCGGATTATCCAGACCACTGCCGCCAATTATTCCAACTCGGGTCATGTTTCAGTGGAAATGTAGTTCGCAGGGAATGTTTCAAGCTTGAAGAGGATAGAACGATGCGGTCATATCAAGTGACGATTTACTCATGGACCTGAGAGAATACATTCGCGACATTCCAGACTTTCCCAAGCCGGGGATTGTTTTCAAGGACATCAGTCCGTTACTGGCAACACCTCATGCTCTTCAATATGCCATCCGTGGGCTGGCAGAGCGGTTTCGTGAGACGGGGGCGACAAAAATTCTTGGGGCCGAAGCCCGTGGATTTATCTTCGGAGCCGCTTTGGCCTGTGAAATGAATGTGGGGTTCATCCCTGTTCGCAAGCCTGGCAAATTGCCACATAAGACCTTATCCATCACCTACGAGTTAGAATATGGAACCGACACTCTTTGTCTCCATGAAGATGCGGTTGAGGCGGGTGAAACGGTCATCGTGATTGATGACGTTTTGGCTACCGGCGGCACAATTTCCGGCATTTTGCAGTTATTGGATAAAGTGGACGCCGATATTGCCGGTTTGGGTTTTCTGATGGAGCTGGGATTTCTGAAGGGTCGGGATAAGTTACAAGGTCACCGGACTGAATCCCTTCTGGTCTATTGAATCATCCATGCTTGTTGACGGCACACCTTACCAGACCATTTGGTTCCGACCCGCAGAGCCGGAAACTGTCTGGATTATAGATCAACGGCATCTCCCCTTTCAATTCATAGAAGAACCCCTCCGTTCTGTCGAAGAGGTCGCTGTTGCCATTGAGGAGATGCATGTTCGGGGGGCTGGTTGTATCGGTGCCACTGCGGGGTATGGCATGTACTTAGCGAGCTTGGCCGCAGCTAAAACGGACGACTTTGACCGCGTTCTGAAAACCTCTGCCAAACGCCTAAAGAATACCCGGCCGACAGCCATCAATCTCTCCTGGGCCGTTGATCGACAATTGGGTGCCATTGTTCATGGAAATTCAAACGATGATAGAGTTCAGATTGCACTCCAAACTGCTCAAGACATTGCCAAAGAAGATGTCCAGGCTTGTCAGAATATAGGGCAATATGGCCTTGCTCTCATTCAGGAAATTGCCGCAAGGAAGCCTGCAGCAGAGCCTGTAAATATACTCACACACTGCAATGCAGGTTGGTTGGCTTTTGTCGACTATGGTTCCGCAACTGCTCCTATCTACGCGGCTCACGATTCCGGCATCCCTGTGCATGTCTGGGTCGATGAAACTCGGCCCAGAAATCAAGGGGCCCGATTGACCGCTTGGGAACTCGCCAGTCATGGAGTTCCCCACACAGTGATTCCTGATAATGCGGGAGGTCATTTAATGCAGCATGGAGACGTGGATCTTGTCATCACCGGCACGGACAGGACCACCTACACAGGAGATGTGGCCAATAAGATCGGGACTTACCTCAAAGCCCTTGCCGCAAAGGACAATGACGTCCCATTCTACGTCGCCCTCCCCTCTTCCACCTTCGATTGGAAGACCCGTGATGGGGTAAAGGAAATCCCCATTGAAGAACGCCATCCCTCTGAAGTGACGCACATTTCCGGTGTGGCCGATGGGTTAAACGTGGAGGACGAGATGGCGATTCGTCTTGTCCCGAGTACAAGCCCGGCAGCGAATCCAGCCTTTGATGTTACACCTTCCCGTCTCATCACCGCTCTCATTACCGAAAGAGGAATCTGCAAAGCTTCCGCATCCTCTATTCGAAATCTCTTCCCTGAGCAGGTGGAAAACAATTTCTGAGTCTTAAATCCAACTGATAAGCTTGAAATTATGAAGGCGAAGTTGATGTAGCTTGACAAAATTTCATTTTTTTTTGAAACAATTGATCGTGTCTGAAAATCCTGAAATTGCGGAGCTCTCCCCAGCCGCACAAGACGTCAAAGCCCGTCACCAACTGGAAGTCGAAGGAATCGATTATTTTGTCCGGTTTATGAGTGTGCTTGGCCTGCCACGTTCCGTCGGTGAAATCTATGGATTGCTCTACTTTTCCAAAGACCCCCTTTCCATGGACGAAATCGTCAAACGTCTGGGGATGAGTCTTGGCTCTGCCAGCCAGGGACTTCGTACATTGCGCTCTTTCAAAGCCATTCGCACCACTTACGTTCTCGGCGAACGCAAGGACCACTATGTCGCTGAAACCGAATTTCGAAATCTCATTGGAGCCTACATCAAAGAAGAAATCATGCCGCACTTGGAAAGTGCAGGACATCGAATCGAAAGCATGGATACCCACTTGCAAGCAATCAAAGATACGGAAGAACATCAATTTCTCCGCTCCAGACTTCAAAAACTTTCCAGACTCAAAAAAGGTGCCGCAGCCGTCCTCCCCACACTTGTGGGCTTGCTAAAGTTGTGACTTATCAGCCACACATAACATCACATGCGCTGCCTTTTTCCTCACCCTTTCTGTCTCTATTCTCAAGTCTACCCGGCCCAATAGATTAACCCATTACCCGTTTCCTGGACTCACCTCCCGGCAACGGATCAATGACACAGACCCAACAATTCTCCATATTGGACAACCTTGCTGGAAACACCCGGCAATCGGTTGATGGCGGTAGCATGGCAGGATTTGAAGCGGGGTCCTATGTTTTTTCACCTTCCGAGTCATAAGATGGAAACGAAATCCCAAGAGTACGAATTCATTATCAAGCCCAATCGCACTTGGTTTGACCTAGAGCTCGAAGGGTTTTTCCACTATCGAGATCTTCTGTTTTTATTAGTTCGGAGAGACTTTGTTGCTCAGTATAAGCAAACGGTCCTGGGACCCATATGGCTCATTTTACAACCATTGTTAGGGTCCGTGGTATTTACAATTATATTTGGATTTGTTGCAGGGTTACCCACAGACGGTTTACCAACATTTTTGTTCTATCTCTGCGGGCAACTTGGTTGGAACTACTTCTCCAAGTCTTATGCCTCCTGTGCTGGAACGTTGCAGCAAAATGCAGGGATTTTCGGAAAAGTATATTTCCCCAGGCTAATCCCTCCTGTCTCTGTTTGTGTGTCGAATCTCATCACTTATACGGTACAGGTTGCAGTATTTCTTGGGTTTTGGATCTACTTTCAGACTCAGGAAGGATACACGTTTGGCTTTTCTCCCTGGCTGTTTGCACTTCCCCTTGTCATCATTCAGACTGCATTGTTAGCCATGGGACTTGGTTTTTTGATGTCAGCCCTAACTGTTAAATACAGGGACTTTAGCCAAATTGGAGGCTTCATTATGCAGTTCATGATGTACTGTAGCCCGATTATTTATCCACTGTCTCTGTTGATGGGAAAAGTTAAGAGTTGGGAATTGAAATATTCAATCCCCTTAGAGTGGATCATACATCTGAACCCCTTGTGCTACATCTTGGAAATGTATCGTCTAATGTTTCTGGGGAAGGCCACCATCCCAGCTCTTCTGCCATGGACCTCCTGGGGGCTAACCTGCATCCTCTTCCTCGCAGGGCTTATGGTATTTAACAAGATACAGCGAACCTACATTGATTATCTGTAAAATGTTTGAACAAGTCGCAATTATCGGTGCTGGATACGTGGGGCTACCATTAGCTCTACGGTTTGCTCAGAAGCGAATCAAAGTCAGCCTCATTGACATTGATGCCTCCAAAGTGGAACAGCTCAAAAAGGGGGAAAGCTACATCAATGAAATCCCTTCTGAGCAAATTGCGGATGCGGTCTCCAGCCAACATCTCTTCCCTACTTCAGAGTTTGCCGCCCTCGCCGCAGTGGATGCCATCATCGTATGCGTTCCGACTCCCCTTACTCCCAATCGTGAGCCAGATCTGCAATACATTCTTCATACCGCAGAATCCATTGGGCGACATATGCAAAAAGGCCAGTTGATCAGTCTGGAATCCACAACCTACCCCGGCACAACATCCGGCCCCTTTCTTGAAACATTGGAAGCACACTCAGGGCTCTCTGCAGGAAATGACTTTTACCTCGCCTTTTCTCCAGAGCGTGAAGACCCAGGCAACCCGGAAAGCCGAGTGGATCGAGTCCCCAAAATCGTAGGTGGCTTGACAGAAGCCTGCCAGGTAAAAGCTGCTGTCCTCTATGGCAAGATTGCAGGCAGTGTGATCCCTGTTGGCTCCTGTGAAGTTGCTGAAGCCGCAAAGCTCCTGGAGAACATCTTCCGTAGCGTAAACATCGCCCTGGTTAACGAACTTAAAGTCATCTACGACAAAATGGGGATCGACATCTGGCAAGTGATCGAAGCCGCCAAAACCAAACCATTTGGCTTTATGCCCTTTTACCCTGGTCCCGGGCTTGGTGGCCACTGTATCCCCATTGACCCCTTTTACTTGACCTGGAAAGCCAGGGAATATGGAGCCCATACACGATTTATCGAGCTAGCGGGTGAAATCAATTGCTCCATGCCCAACTACGTTTTGAAAAAAATCCAGGATGCCCTCAACAATGATTCCAAATCCATCAAAGGCAGCAGAATCCTGATCATCGGGATCGCCTACAAGCCGGATGTTAACGACTGTCGCGAATCCCCTTCCTTCGAACTGATGAACCTACTTCACCAGAGAGGAGCTACCGTTGATTTTCATGACCCATTTGTTCTGAGCATACCTCCCACTCGGAATAATCCACAATGGGCCGGCCAAACCTCCATAGAATGGAAACGCGACCTTATCTCGGATTATGACCTCACGGTAATCCTTACGCATCACAGTGATGTAAATTACGACGAGCTCCTGGAATGGTCGCACCACACCATCGACACACGCAATATCCTCCCTCCCTCTCCCAAGGTCACAAAAGCATGAATTTCCTGGGAACGCCGAGCCCCAGCTCGGCCAAAGTTACCAAAACCTGATTTTTCCAACACAATGATTAAAATTGCTCAAATTGGCTGCGGATATTGGGGCCCCAACCTACTTCGCAACTTCCAACAAAACCCCAATAGTGAAGTCATCGCTGTTGCAGACCCCTCCCAGGAAAGCCGTGAAAAAATCCACAGCTTGTATCCCGAGATTCCTGTTCAGGAAACCCCAGACTCCTTATTTGCTAATCCAGAATTGGATGCTGTCGTTATCGCAGCACCGGCTAAATATCATTACCCCCTTGCAAAAACTGCACTAGAGTCAGGTAAAGACGTATTGGTCGAGAAACCCCTGGCTCTAAATGTTGAACAAGGAAGAGAACTCCTGGAACTCTCTGTACAGAATGAACGCATCCTCATGGTCGGTCATCTCCTTGAATTCCATCCTGCGATTGAAAAAATAAGAGAACTGATCACCGAAGGCAAACTGGGTACACTCCACCACTTACGATCCACCCGGCTCAACCTCGGTAAAATTCGCAACGAAGAAAACGTACTCTGGAGCTTTGCTCCCCACGACATTGCCATCCTTCATCGACTCGTTGGCAGCACCCCGACCAAGATCCAGGCCCAGGCACAAACACACCTTCAGGAAGGTATTCCGGATACCGTACATGCAGAACTCACCTTTGCCGACAATGTGCAGGCCCACCTTCACGTCTCCTGGTATGAGCCTTTAAAAGAGCAAAAGCTCACCATTATAGGTTCAAAGGCCATGTGCACCTACGATGATGTCAGTAAAGAACTACTTTTCCATCCTCAATATGTGGACACAGATTCGACTCCACCCTTACCCATCAAAGACCAGCATCATGAAATCGCTTTCGAGCCCAAAGAACCCCTCGCTCAAGAATGTGCCGCCTTCCTGAGCGCCATTCAAACCCGCCAACCACCCCTTACCGATGGCCAGAGTGGCCTGCAAGTCCTCCAAACCCTCGAAACCATTCAGCAACAAATCCTGGGAACGCCGAGCTCCAGCTCGGTCTCATAAAATACACCACTCCACCTCTTCCCCTTTTCTCCTCTTCCCCTTTTCAAAAATTTCCCTCTCCTCCCCTCTTCCCAAACACCATGGCCACTAAAATCCACGAAACTGCCTGCGTAGATCCCGGTGCCAACATTGGTGAAGGCACCTCGATCTGGCATTTCTGCCACATCATGAAAGACACACACATCGGAGAGAACT
>CAYSOI010000021.1:0-20685 GCA_964432425.1 uncultured Opitutales bacterium
TGTAACCCGCTGCGTTTAGGATCAGGCCACCCAATCCTATATTTGCGGATTACAAGTCCGCACTCCCAATTGGTGCCAACCAGAAATTTGTTATGAGATGAATCATAAGGTGTAAAAGTAACCGCAGATTGGTCTGCGTGGCCTTGGTCAGTACTTTGTCCGAGATTTCCGGTCGGCTATATGTTGAGGAAAGGCAGCCTAAAGTCCGTGCCATTCTTGACTGACCCCTGTTTGGCTGATTCCTGATTGGCTGCAAAATCATAGAAACCCTACAAACCCAGTCCCCATGCCTGTTCCCACCACAAAGCTAAAGCCGCTGCGCAACCCAACTGAGGAGCCCTGTGCGGGAAAACCGCACGCAGGGATCTGCCAGGGGGCTGCCCGGCAACGTGCAGTTCTACCTTAATGGGCTAAGAATAATTCCAGCAATCATGAAGCCTATATTACTATTTACGACATTATTGCTACTGGTATCTTGTAGCCATAACGCCGAAAGTCATCGGTCGAGAATGATGCAAGCATTCATGGCCAGGATTGTACCGGAAGGTACTCAAAATGGCATTGGAGTCGCTAGTCTTGATGCAAAGCAGCAAGCTAAATACGAACATCACAGGAAATGGTTGATTGAGAATGGTGTACTTTTTGAGAAGAAGTATAGTTTTAAAAGTCTCAAATCGGGTTCAGAAGAATCTAAAGCTCTTTGGTTAGAACTCATGAGTAATCCACCTCGACCGATAGTAGATGGTTCAGCCCCTTACAGAAAAGGTGAATCCCTGGAGTTAACACTCTGGGGAGAATATGAAGACCTCGAGTTCTGGGACAACTTTATGAATTCTAAAGAAATCGAGGCCCAACAAAACGGTGGAGGAAACTCCGCGAAGCTACGTTCCTCACCTTGACGGTTATGGGATGGGGGTCCAGGAGTCGGGGAAGAGGTCGGTGGTGTTGTGGTGTTGGGCTCGGAACCAGGTTTGGGGGTAGTGGATTTTTTTGTTGGGGTTGGGGGATAGCCAGGCGGCCCACCAGCTGAAGGTGCTGTTGGCGATGATGTGGTGCTGGCATTGGCTCATGAGGTAGAGGTCGGCGTAGTCGAGTTGGGGTGGATTGTGGTCTATGGGGGTGAGTGGGATGTCTGGGGTTTTGAGGTTGGCTTTGGCCCATGTGGGGTCGTCGGAGAAGAGGTAGATGTGGGGGGTGTTGAGGTGGGGGAGGAGTTGTTGGAGGGCGTGTTGGTAGTAGTCGAGGGAGAGGGTGCCGTGGGTTTGGTGGGTGTGGGGGTCGTTTGCGAGGTCTCCGCGGCGTATGTGGAGGGAGATGCTGTCGGGGGTGTTTTGAATTTTTTGTGCGATTTCCAGGTTTTGGGTGTCGAGTGGGTTTTTGAGGGTGAGGTCGTAACGGAGGGTTTCTGTGATGTCCTGGAAATATTTGGGGGTTTGCCAGTCTCCGTCGAGGTAGGCGGGGGTGCGGAGGTTGAGGAGGTTGGGGTGGAAGTGGAAGCTGGGTTCGCGGATGATGCGTCTTTTGTGGAGGGGGCGAATTTTGTCGAGGAGTGCGTGGAGGAGGGCGATGGGGTCTTTTTTGCGGTAGATGTGGAGGCGTTGTTTGTCTTCTTTGGTGGCGATTTGGGCGGCGATGTTGAAGGGGGCGAGGCTGTATTTGCGTAGGGTGCAGGTGTCGTATTTTTCGGTGTCGAGGTAGAGGGGGAGGTTGGCTTTGATGGAGGCTCGTCGCCCCATGGCGTATTGAAAGAGTTGGTTGCCGAGGCCGCCGTTGAGTCGTATGAGGATCATTGGTCAGGGGTTTCCGTGGTACGAAGGGTGTCGTGGGACATGTTGAGGGCGTCGAGGAATTGTCGGGTGACTTTGTGGATGTCGTAGTTTTCGGCAAATTGATTGGCGTTTTGCTGGATGGTTTGGGTTTCGGGGGTGGTTTGGAGGAGGTTGCGGATGGTTTGGGCGAGGGCGGCTTTGTCGGGGCGGTCGACAATGGCGGCGTAGTTGTGTTTTCGTGCATGTTTGGCGAGGAAGGACCAGCCGGGTGCATGGATGAGGATGGGGCGATTGAGGGAGAGGTATTCCACGAGTTTGGTGGGGTATCCGGTGAGGGCGCCTTCTTTGCTTTTTAAATAGAAGGGGAGTACGGTGGTGAGGATGTGGGCACTGGCCTGGAGGGCGAGGACTTCTTCCTGGGGCAGGGAGTGGATTTCGACGCAGGGGAGGTCGAATCCTTGTTGGAGGAGTTCTGTCTTTTGGGTGGGGGTGCTGAGGATGAGTTTGGCGTTGAGGTCGGGGTTTTCGTGGAGGGTTTGGGCGATGCGCAGGAGTCCTTCTTTCTGGCCAACGACGATGCCGGTGTGGACGATGCGGTAGGGTGGTTGAGTGGTTGGTGTGGGGAGTGTGGCGATTTGTTGGCGTCGGTGTTCGAGTTCGAGTGTGTGGGGGATGAAGGTGGTGTTGAGTTGGAAGCGTTTTTGAAAGTCGATGTCGTAGCCTTCGGAGATGATGAGGCGGTTTTGGGAGGAGTGGAGGATTTTGGATTCGTATTTGTCGATGAAGTAGCCTTCGAAGGGGGCGATGGTGGAGCGGCGGACGGGGATGTCCATATGGTAGGTGTAGAAGGGGAGTCCGGTGGTGCAGTGTGCCTTGTAGGCGGCGATGATGCAGGGCCAGTTTGGGTAGATGGCGAGGATGCAGTCTGCGTTGATTTCACGAATGGCTTGAAGGGTGAGGCGGCGAAAGATGGGGGTGAGGGCAAAGCGGAAGTAGCGTTCCCATCTCCAAATGTAGGGGATTTTGGTGAGGAGGATTTCGGGGATGGCGGCTTTGTAGATTTTGATGCCTGGGGGGACGGGGGATGTTGCCGCACCGGGTGCCTGGCGGTGTTGTTCGGTGACAATAGCGATGTTTTGTGGGTCAAATTGGGAGACGAGATTGCGGAGGACGGTGGAGGTCCCGCTGATGTTGGGGGGGAAGTAGGAGGTGACGATCACCATTTTCCTGTGCTTGGGAGCTGTTGGCATCTTAGCTGGATAAGTTTGGCTAAAGAAAAACGCGACGGAGGGGGTTTTTTCTTTTCCTCTGCCGGAATTCCGGTTTTGTTCTTTTTTTTCAATGACAGCTTAGTGCATAGGAGGAAACCCAAAAAAAAGTGAAGGTAACTGTATTTGTGACACCCAAGGCCAGCGTTCTCGATCCACAGGGCGCTGCCGTTAATCATGCCATGCAGAGTCTGGGATTCAGTGACTCCTCCAATGTTCGCATTGGAAAGGTCATCTCTTTTGACTTGGAGGAGGAGGATTCTCCGGAGTTAAGAGGTCGGCTGGACAAGATCTGCGAAGATTTACTGAGTAATCCTGTGATTGAGGATTACTCCTATGAAGTTTCCAATGCATCCTGACTCCTGGTTTTTGGATGTCTGAAGCTGATTTATTGAGAATATGAAGGTGTCGATTATTCAATTTCCGGGTTCGAATTGTGACCGTGATGCTTACCGTGCGATGGTGGGGCCACTTGGAGTGGAGGCGGAGCTGCTTTGGCATAAGGAGACGTCGCTGAATGGTTCGGATGCGGTGATTTTGCCGGGTGGGTTTTCCTATGGAGACTATCTGCGCTGTGGTGCGATTGCCCGTTTTTCGCCGATTATGAAGGCGGTCAAGGAGTTCGCTTTGGCGGGTGGTCGGGTTCTGGGCATTTGCAATGGGTTTCAGATTTTGTGTGAGAGTGGTTTGTTGCCTGGGGCTTTGTTGCGGAATGCTTCGATGAAGTTTATCTGCCAGGATCATTTTCTTACAGTAGAGGATTCCAATGCTGCTTTTTGCCGGGAGAGGTTGGGCGAAAATGTGGTGATTCCGATTGCCCATGGGGAGGGGAATTTTCGGATTGATGAGGTGAGGTTGCGAAAGCTGGAGGACCAAGGTCAGGTTTTGCTGCGGTATGCTCACGAAAAGTCGGATGATGAAGAGGTGGCGAATCCGAATGGCTCAGTGGACCGGATTGCCGGTATTCGGAATGAGGCTGGCAATGTTTATGGTATGATGCCGCACCCGGAGCGTGTGGTGGAAGATTTTCACTCGAATCAGGATGGGATCCGAATTCTTGAGGCATTTTTGTCTGCCAACTGATTAGTAACTCATGAGTACACATCTAAATCCTGAGGTAACCCCGGACGTGGAAGAGGAATTACGGGTTCCGATCACGCCGGAATTGGTGGAGCAGCACGGAATTCTTCCGGAAGAGTATGAGAAGATTCTCAGTATTCTTGGACGGGAGCCGAATCTTACGGAGTTGGGAATTTTCAGCGTCATGTGGTCGGAGCATTGTGCTTATAAGAATTCCCGTCTGCTTCTGAAGCAATTTCCCACTGATAAGGTGGAGGAGAATGCCGGATTCGGTAAGATCCTTGTTAAGGCTGGGGAGGAGAATGCCGGGGTGGTGGACATTGGAGATGATTGGGCGATTTGTTTTAAAATCGAGTCCCACAATCATCCTAGTTTTGTGGAGCCTTTTGAAGGGGCGGCCACGGGTGTGGGCGGGATCATTCGTGATATTTTTACGATGGGGGCTCGTCCGGCTTTGTTGACCAATTCTTTGCGGTTCGGAAATCTGGAGAGTTCACAATCCCGCCGTATCATGCGGGGTGTGGTGTCGGGGATTTCACATTATGGGAATTGTATCGGTATTCCGAATGTTGGCGGGGATGTCTACTTTGATGAGTGCTACGAGGGAAACCCGCTGGTGAATGCCCTTTGCCTGGGTACTTTGAAGCATGATCAGATCAAGCGGGGTGCAGCCAAGGGTGTGGGGAATCCTGTCTACTACGTAGGGGCTCCGACGGGGCGTGATGGTATGGGCGGAGCCAGTTTTGCGTCCAAGGATATTTCGGAAGATAGCCAGGAGGATCGGCCTGCAGTGCAGAAGGGAGACCCGTTTATGGAAAAGCTCCTGATGGAGGCTTGTCTGGAAATGATGGCGGTCGAGGGGCTGGTTGTGGGGATTCAGGACATGGGGGCTGCGGGGTTGACTTGTTCCACTTGTGAGACGGCTTCCCGGGGTGGAACAGGTGTGGAAATTGATATCGATCTGGTACCTCAACGGGAAACGGGTATGAATTCTTATGAAATCATGCTGTCTGAAAGCCAGGAACGGATGCTGGTGATTGTTCAGGCGGGTCGTGAGCAGGAGATCGAGGATATTTTTGAGAAGTGGGATTTGCATGCTTCCCGAATCGGGCAGGTGGTGGAAGGGGACCGCATGATTGTCAAGAAGTCGGGTGAGACGATTGTTTCGATTCCGGCTCAACAGCTTGCCGATGATGCACCTGTTTATAAACGTGAGACGCAGTTGCCTGCTTATCTTGCGGAGAAACAGGCATGGTCGCCGGATGGGCTTCCGGATGTGGAGGCTGGGGATGTGGAGTCATTGCTGAAGGGGTTGCTTGGGCATCCGACCATTGCTTCCAAGGAGTGGATTTACCGGCAATACGACCATCGTGTGATGGCGGATACGATTGTGGATCCGGGCTCTTCTGCCGGGGTGACCCGGATCAAGACGGATGGTTCGGAGAAGTACATCGCGATCACCAATGACTGCAATAACCGCTATTGCCATCTCAATCCTTATCGCGGAGGGCGGATTGCGATTGCTGAAAATATTCGGAATTTGACCTGTTCCGGTGCGGTGCCATTGGCCATGACCAATAATTTGAACTTCGGGAATCCCTACAATCCGGAAACCTATCACCTGTTCAGTGAGTCTGTTCGTGGGTTGGCCGATGCTTGTAAGTTTTTTGACATTCCGGTGATTGGCGGAAATGTGAGTTTGTATAATCAAAATCCTCAAGGTTCGATTGACCCGACTCCGGTGGTTTCCATGGCTGGACTCATTCCCTCCCGTGAACAGATTACCAGGAGTACGGTACAGTCTGAAGGGGAGGTGCTGGTACTGCTTGGCGGATTGCCACATGAACTTGGCGGAAGTCTTTACATACAAAGCAGGTTTGACCTGAAAACGGGAGATGCACCGGAAGTGGATCTTGATCTGGAGCGTAAGCTGAGTGCTTTTGTTTTGGGGCAGATCTCGAAGGGAATAGTCCGTGCTGCCCAGGATTTATCTGAAGGTGGGCTGCTGGTTGCCTTGGCGGAAATGCTGTTTGGGAATGACTGTTTGGGGGCAGACATCGAGTTGGAGGCTGTGCCGGAGGATTCCCGTTTGGATGCTCTTCTGTTTGGAGAAAGCCAGAATCGCTATGTTTTATCGGTTTCTCCGGATGCCATTTCTTCACTTGAGGAAGATGCCCGTAGCGAGGGTGTTTCCTTCCACTGTCTCGGAAAAGTCACCAGCAACTCGATTTTCCAATTAAAGGTTGGCATGGAAAAGCATCTGTCTGTAAAAGTGGCAGATCTTCAGGAGGTGTGGGAAAAAGCCATCCCAGAAAAGATGGAACAAGCCTAAATCTCCGAATTTCTTATCTCCCAAAATTAAAACTCCTGCAAAACCAACATGAGTGAAAAGTTGACTCACGAATGCGGCATCGCCCTCATTCGATTGTTGAAGCCTCTTGAGTACTACTACGAGAAGTATGGTACCAATCTGTATGCCCTGCAAAAGCTGTTTCTGCTGATGGAAAAGCAACACAACCGGGGCCAGGATGGTGCCGGCATTGGTTGTATGAAGCTAGATACGGAAGTGGGCTTGCCATTTATGTTTCGGGATCGAAGCATGGAGACCAACTCTCTGTCGCAGATCTTTAATCGGCAGCTGGCTCGTTATGATAAGTTGAAGACGGATGGAGCCATGCATCCGGAGTTTCCGAAGACGGTGAAGGAGCACTTCGAGTTTGCGGCAGAAATTTATCTCGGGCATCTTCGGTATGGCACATCGGGCGGTTATGGGATCAGCTCCTGTCATCCTTACTTTCGGAGGAGTAACTGGTCCGCCAAAAACTTGTTGCTTGCCGGGAACTTCAATATGACCAATACGGAGGATCTCAATCAGGAGATGATTGCCAGTGGTCAGCATCCGATTTTTGACACGGATACGCAGTCCATTTTGGAGTCGATAGGCAGCTCTCTGGATCAGGAGCATGATCGGATCTGGGAGGAACTTTCGACGAAATCACTTACAGGCCGTGAGTTGTCCCGAGCTGTGGGAGAGGCGATGGATCCCGTGGAAACACTTTTGCAAACTACCAGGAGTTGGGATGGCGGCTACGTCATTGCCGGGCTCATTGGGAATGGGGATTGTTTCCTTCTCCGTGACCCTACGGGAATTCGGCCGTGCTACTATTTTATCAATGATGAATTTGCGGCCTTTGCTTCCGAACGTGCTCCCCTGATGAGCATTTTCGAGAAAGAGGAGAGTGGAATTCAAGAAGTGGAACCCGGTGAAATCATTTGCATCAAAGCAGACGGGAGTCTGCATACCGGGCAACAAGAGGCTTCGAAGGAAAAGCGGGCTTGCTCCTTTGAGCGTATTTATTTTTCCAGAGGCAATGATCCTTCCATCTATGCAGAACGGAAAGCTCTGGGGGCCTCTTTGAAAAATCAAGTGCTCGATGCGATTGAGCACGACTTTTCCAACACTCTTTTCAGCTATATTCCCAATACTGCAGAGACGGCCTACTATGGCTTTCTGGAGGAGTTGCAGCATCACTTCCAGCAATACATCAAAGAGCAGATTCTGGAGGCACAATCCAGGAATCAATTAACCGATGATCTTCTGAACGATCTCTTTGATAATCCGTGGGTTCGGGCGGAAAAGATTGCCAATAAAGACATCAAGCTGAGAACTTTTATCACTCAGGAACAAAACCGAACACAGCTTGTTTCCCATGTTTATGACATCACTTATGGAGTTGTAAGCCCTGGGGAAAACCTGGTTTGCCTGGATGATTCCATTGTCAGAGGTACGACTCTCAAGGAATCGATTCTTAAGATTCTTACACGTCTCAAACCTGGAAAGATCGTCATTGCATCGACGGCTCCCCAGATCCGTTATCCGGATTGCTATGGCATTGATATGTCAGAGATTGGGAAGTTTGTTGCATTTCAAGCTGCGACCAAGCTTCTTCATGAGCGGGGAGCAGAATCCCTATTGAACGATATTTACCAAAAATGCTGTGCTCAGGCTGACAAACCGCCAGAGAAAATGGTCAATCATGTCCGTCGCATTTATGACTTTTTTGATACGGATGAAATTTCTGCCAAGATCTCAGAAATGATTCGACCGGAAGTGGATTGGGATGGAGAGATTGAAATTATTTTCCAAAGCCTGGAAAACTTGAGTGCAGCTCTGCCCGACCATACGGGAATGTGGTATTTCAATGGGGAGTATCCAACCCCGGGAGGTTATGCAGTACTCAACAAAGCATACATCAATTACTACGAGAATCGAGTCGAACGAAGTTACTGAGGCAAAGGTGGCACAGAATCGTAGCAAAGAAACCTTTGACGTCTATCTAATGATCGTCATAAACCCCTTTTCATGGGAAATGAGTCAGCACAACGGATCCTCGTATTGAACCGATTGTGGCAGCCCGTCAACATCATCGGCGTGCGAAGGGGCTTTAGTCTCCTCTGCCAGGATATGGCCCAAGTGATCCACACTGCTGACGGGCATTTTGAGATCTTGGATTTTTGTGGATGGCATGAATACAGCCTATGTAATCCCACGGAAGATCCCTCGAAATTAATTCATACCGTACGCTTAGCTTTTCGTATCCCCAAAGTGTTACTTTTACGGGATTATGACCGGTTGCCTATTCGGGAAATCACTTTTAATCGTCAGAACCTTTTTGAAAGAGATGGGCATCGTTGCCAGTACTGCAATACTACGCATACTCCCAAGGAATTGAATCTCGACCATGTCATCCCCCGTGACCGAGGAGGCAAAACATCCTGGGAGAATGTCGTCACTTCCTGCATCCGTTGTAATTCCCGCAAGGCGAACCGGCTTCCTCATGAAGCGGGCATGCACTTGGTCCGTCGTCCTGAGAAACCCAAATGGCGACCCTTTGTCAGCTCCATTCGAGAAGAACAATGCGATGATTCCTGGAATCAGTTTCTGAACCTCAAAAGCTGATTCCATTGCAGTTATTCGGAGAACTCCTAGTTGGGGAATTCTCTCGCCCCAACTGCGGAAATGAGCATTTTGCTGCACTGCATCATGGAAACAGAAGACATCTGGCATAAAATTCAGGAAGAAGCGGAGGACGTGATCAAGGTTGAACCTCGCCTGCGTAACTTTTTGGAACGTACTGTTCGTTTTAAACCCACTTTGGAGGATGCTCTCGCCGCCTATCTCTCCCGTAAATTGGGCACTGCCAGTGCCTGTTTCCCAACGGACCTTTTTTTGGAAGCCTATTCTGAACACCCCGAGACCATTGAAGCAATCAAACGAGACCTGCAGGCGGTAGATGAACGGGACCCTGCTTGCCACAGCCTCCTGTCCGTTTTGCTCTACATGAAAGGATTTCATGCGATTTCAAGTCACCGTCTGGCACACTATTTGTGGACATCTGAGAACCGCAAAGATCTGGCTCTCTATTTACAAAGTGTGAATTCTGAAATCTATTGCGTGGACATACATCCTGCCGCCAGAATTGGTTCTGGTGTGATGCTGGATCATGCGACTGGTTTTGTGGCAGGGGAGACCTCGGTTATTGAAGATGATGTTTCGATTCTCCATGGAGTCACTCTTGGGGGAACCGGGAAAGAAGAGGGGGACCGTCATCCCAAAGTGCGCAGGGGAGTGCTGATTGGTGCTGGTGCCAAGATCCTCGGCAATGTGGAAATTGGTGAAAGTTCAAAAGTGGGGGCAGGTAGTGTTGTGCTCAAAGATGTACCAGCTCATGTATCGGTTGCCGGAGTGCCTGCAAAAGTGGTGGGTAAGACTCAAGACCTGCCAGCATTCCGTATGAATCATAACTTATAACCACTTTTCCTGTTGAAAAAGCTGACTCCTTCTCAACTCAAAAAAGCCTACATTGCTTTGGGGGTGTTGCTGTTGAGTGTGTTGGCGTGGGTTTGGATTCCCAATCGGGAAATCATCGGTGAACAGGCATTGACCAAACGTATTGAGAACCTCAACCAACTAGGATGGTTTTATGCCAACAAAGGGGACTATAACAAAGCGAGGGAACTTTACACCCAAGCCTATGAAATGGGGAAAGGACAACTTCCGAAGGACAGTAGTATCATCTTGGCCTGTATGACCAATGTTGCCTGGGTCGAGAAGTTGTTTGGTAACTATACCGCCTCCCTGAAACTTTTTGAGGAAGTCTATGACGCTCGTGCGGCGATTCAGGGACCCGATCACCGTGAGGCGCTGAATTGCAAGGTCAACATTGCTAATCTGAATTATATGAGGGGGAACCTGGATACTGCCAGTCAGCTCTATCGAGAGATTCTGGAGGTATCCAGCCGCACTCTTGGTACTGAGGATTTGTATACTTTGAATAATCAGATTAATTTGGCGTCTGTGCTTCGGGCCACCGAGAAGTCAGGGGAGGCAATTACAGTTCTGGAGAAAACACTTCAGGTTCTTACTGAAGTCCATGGGAGAACACATGCAACCACCCTCCATGCACTGCTTGAGCTTGTGAAGACTTACATTTCCGCAGACGCATATCCACAAGCAGAGTTTCATTTGTTGAAACTGCTTGGTTTATATAAAGAAACTTCATCTGCAATCGACACTCGGTTGTTGGTGCATTCCATGTTGGCAGATTGCTATCGGAGCATGCATCTCTTTGAAGAAGCGATTGAACACCTCCTGATTGTACGGAATGAAAGGCATGAGCACTACGGACTCTCAAATTTATTGACTGCGGCTGTGCTCTTTGAACTAGGCAAGGTTTATGCCGATGCAGGAGACAGGAACAAGGCGATTGAAAGCCTTTCACAAGCAGAATCTATTGCCATCCGGCGCTTAGGGCCTAGTCATCCATGGAGTCAGCAAATCCATGCAGAGTTGGAAAAGGTGAGGAGGGTACAGCAACTCCTTCACAACACCCCAAATTAGTGACAGTACGAAAGTCCCTCTGTCGGAAGAATTGGTGTCCTATCTCATCTGGGGTTTAAACTCCACAGAATCTCTTTCTGTGGTTTGTTTGTTGTCCGCCAGTTAAAGGGTTCTCCGGGGGCAATCGGCGAAACAGTATATGTTGTAGGGACGATAAATACATCGTTTACAAGTGGGTTTGAACCTACACCTACTTCAAAACCGTCATACCAACCATCCTTGTCTGTATCAGGGTTTTGTGGGTCAGTTCCAACCAGAACCTCGTAATTATCTGGGATACCATCATAATCTGAGTCGAGTCCTAAGCTATCTACTGTGTGCGGGTCAGTTCCAATCCCTAATTCCACGGAGTCAGAAATTCCATCTCCATCCGAATCAGCTTCACCTGGTTCCAGGCCATGTACGATGTATTCGTAGCCATCCATAAGTAGGTCACCATCGGAATCACGATTGTTTGGATCTGAGCCTAATTGCTTTTCCAGACTATCTCCCAAGCCATCTCCATCTGAATCGATAATAAAGGGTTCTGGCTGGGCCTGTAATCCGGCTGTAACTTCCATTGCAGTGTCGATATCGACTGCATCAGCAGGATCTGGGGTGACTGCCTCAGAAATCACTTGTTGTGGGTCTGCATCTGCTAACACTTCAGCGAGAGTTACATCCACCAGTTCGCTTGCAATGTCATCCGATATATTTGCAGCCGCTTCTCCTACAGAGTCGATCACATCTTCTGAAGCTCCAATTAACGTGGCTGCAGCGACACTGCCTTCAACAGAGCCAGTGATGGTTGCGGATAAGGCCGCGGTTTTGTCCAGATCCAATTTCTCTGCAATTTGAAGAACTTCTGCTGCAATTTCGTTGGTTACCCCTTCAATAATTGCGGCAACCTCGGCTGGGAGTTGATCCGTACTGACCGTTGCAGTAACCGTTCCTTCTGCAGCACCAGTGGCAACTTCTTTTGCGACTGCAACCACTTCTTCCTTTGGGTCCGTTTCTGCAGCGGCAGAGTCATCCTTTCCTTCTTCTTCTGGAGTATCTTCGTCTTTGGGTGTTTCATTTCCCTCAGAAGGTGCGGGAGTTGATTCTGATTTGATTCGTTCTCCTGTTTCTTCGTAAGCCTCGACTAGCTGCTCGACGGTAATATTTTCAGCTGCTTCTGCAGATTCACTGTCCGATTGTGCCACAGCTTCAGTTTGTTCCTGATTCAAGGCCACCGTTTCCGTAGTTCCGATTTGTTGACCATCTGATGTCGCCTGAGCTTGGACGGCCTGCCCGCCTCCAACATTGGAGACTCCTCCAGATTGATCTGTGAAAACTGCATTACCTTCAATGAGTCCAAAACTTCCTGTATACGCTTGAGTATTCGGGTCTTGTTGAACATTTATATTTCCAGTAGTGCCTCTGATTCCAGCACTACCAATAGGAGATTCGATTTCAAAACTCGAACCAGGCCTCAGCTTCTTAACACGAAACGTGAGATCTCCATAATTTAAATTCAATTTCACTTCCGAATCACTGACTTCTTCCTGAAGTTCAGTCAGACGCTTTGGGTTCCCTTCAAATTCTTTCTGAAAAAATTTCTTTATCTCCATTTTAGATTTCCCTTCGAGAGTCGTGAGGGAACCGGTAGAGAAGAGAAGAACCACCTTTGAGTCTGCTCCAGTTTCGACTACGTAGCCTTCATTGATAGATTTTCCTACTGCGACATCTGCAGGCGGCAAATAATCTTCGGAGTCTACCTTTCGAACTTTAACTTCTCCCTTGATTGAAACAAAGATCACCGCACCTGCTTGTGACTGTCCTTGCATAGAAGCAACCATGCCATACAGGAACACGTACAGTAGGATCAGCGGTAGCCATGCACGGTTGTTTAAATTCATTCAGTGGATTGAGTTAGGGGTCATAAAAGCGTGGAAACTTATAAAATACACTTCGCAAGTCAATTTTCAACTCAACCCTCATTAAATAATGATCAGGTTTGAGCTGAAGGCGGAAAAAGGGATAATTATTGGCGGGAATGCACCCGCTGATCAACTGAGTAGACTTAAAATACCTTCACGGGTAAAATTGGCCTGAGCTAACATGGCGGTATTGCTCTTGGACAGCATCTCGAACTTTGCCAACTTGCTCGATTCTTCTGCAACGTCTGCATCCATATATTTGGATAATGCGGATTCCAAATTGATCCATGCTGCCTCATTTTTCGCATGCAACCGGCTGAGAGACATTTCAGCACCTGCCATTTCTCCCATGGCAGAGGAAACTTCGTCTTGAGCACCTTTGACGATGTCTACCAAGTCAGCGGTATTCAGGTTTTCATCATTAAAATCGAATTCCCTGCCAGAAAGCTGAATTAAATTTTCGGCGACTCGGAGGTACACTTCCGGGATATCAAAGGTTTGGGTCGCCAGTTCTCCGACCCTCAACCTTGGGCCGGTTCCCGCTTTATCGGCAAAAATTTCCATGCCATTGAATGCTCCGCCTGCCAACCCCTTAACAAAGTGTTGGTTCATTTCTGCGGTATCCCCAACGGTTGCGGAGTCGAAGGTCAACGTGTCGGCTTTGTCGATGACAGATATCAGCAGTTCCCCGCTTCTACCAGCGTAGGGTCTGGCTAGGGCTCCAATCGTTTCGTCCCGTTGGATTTGAGTGATGAAGGAATCACGGATTGTTGTGGGAGTGTCTCCAGGCTGAGCCTCATGCTCAAATGTGACATCGTTGACAGTGACCTGAAAGATATCCCCGTCAGAAAATCCGTTGATGAACTCAAAGCTTTCTGCATCATCCGTCCCCATGGCATCACGTAATTGTTCAGCCAGTTGATTGAACTCAAAGGCATGCATATTTCTCTCCGCCGAACCGAAAATGTGAGCGTTGGCTTGTGTCGCCAACTCTGACATGCGGCTCAGGTTTTCATGAAGGGTTCGCATGATTCCCAAGGAGTGTTGAGCGTAAGAAATACCCGTTCTGATGGTGTCATTAGCTTCGCTCAACTTGGCTTGGTTTGTGACGAATTCCTCTGATTGAACAATTCTATGTGGATCATCCACAGGGGAAATAATTTTTTTCCCGGTATTGATCCGAAGAAGAGTTTGGGTGAGGTTCTCAGATGACTGGTACCAGTTACGGGTTCCCAGATTCACTAATGCCTGTTGCGAAATATTCACGATCTATCCTTGTTCCAATTTTGCCTGTTGGCAGCATATAGGATCATCCCATCCTGACGCGATCCACTGCCTATTTTATCTATCTTGGGATACACAATAGTACAATCCTTCGACATTTTACAACTGTTAAACTTTATTAAGTGCAATTTTTCCAAAACTTTTCTGTTCATCTCAAAGCATGTCGCATGCCTGATTGGATTTAAGATTGCTATTTGTTGTCGCCAACCAAAGGTAGGTTTTTATCAAAAATATAACATGAAAACGGTAGTGATTACAGGCTGTTCCCGGGGACTTGGGAAAGCCATGGTTCCCGAATTTATCAAGGCTGGTTGGCAGGTTGCGGGCTGTGGTCGAAGTGCAGATACACTGGCTGCACTTCAGAACGAATATTCGGGTGAGCACATTTTTTTGCCTGCGGATGTTGCCGCTGAAGAGTCCGTTCAGGCATTTGCTGATAACGTACTGCAGCAATTCGGAGGTCCGGACCTGCTGTTGAACAATGCCGCTATGATTAATGCCAATGCTCCTCTTTGGGAGGTCCCTTCAGAAGAATTTTCAAATCTGGTAGACATTAACATTAAGGGAGTGGCCTCTATGATTCGCCATTTCGTGCCCGCAATGATTGAAAAGGGGAGTGGAGTGATTGTGAATTTTAGCTCAGGATGGGGGCGATCTGCTTCACCCGAAGTAGCTCCGTACTGTGCCTCGAAATGGGCAATGGAAGGGCTCTCGCAAGCCCTTGCTCAAGAGCTGCCCAGAGGAATGGCTGCCGTGGCTCTAAATCCAGGCATCATTAATACGGAAATGCTTCAAAGTTGTTTTGGTCCAGGTGCGGCTTCCTATCGAACTCCAGAAGAGTGGGCCACGACTGCCGTCCCATTTTTCATCAACTTGAATGCCAGCCATAACGGGGCAGCTCTTACCGCTCCCTAAACTTCAATACCAATGTCCAGAGACAACATCACCTTTGCCGTCCACACTTTACTTCGGGAGCTTCGTCAAATGAAAGACGAAGGCATCTCTACTCTCAACCTTAAAGATGACACCTTGCAGGAGCTTCGGGATGAAGCCGGAAAATATGCTGTGGCCCCAAGTCCCATTGCCCGGCAGCCTGTGCCTCCAGCCCCCACGCCTTCACCTGCCCCAGCCGCCGCACCTTCGCCACAATTTACACCACCACCAGCTGCCGAGATTGCTCCCGCAGCACCGCCGCCTCCCCAACCCACTCAAACGCCACCAACTCCAGCTCCACAACCACCTCCTAAAACCGTTCCCGACAGCATTGCCGCTTCGGGAGACCTGACCCCACCTACCGTTGAGCTTCCCGATGGCACCAAACAGGAGCAAATGGACTGGCTTCGCGACAAAGTCCTCAACTGCCCAACCTGTGTCTCCAACAAGAATCCAGGTCGCCACCTGGCTTTCGGAGTCGGCAATCTGGACGCTGACATTTTTCTTTGTGGAGAAGCTCCCGGCGAAGAAGAGGAAAAACAGGGCGAGCCCTTTGTCGGTCCGGCCGGGCAAAAACTCACAGGCATGCTCAAAGGCATGGGCTTGGCCCGAGAAGACGTCTACATTGGCAACATTCTCAAATGGCGGCCTCGTACTGAAACCGGATTAGGAAACCGTGCCCCTTCGCCCCAGGAAATGGATTTCTCTTTGCCCTATCTCAATGCTCAGATTTCCATCATTGAGCCCAAGGTCATCATTGCCTTGGGAAATACCGCCATCCGAGGATTGTTGGGCCATGATGACTCCCTCAAAGTAGGAAAAATCCACGGAACCTGGTACGAATACAAAGGCATCCCCTTAATGCCCACTTTCCACCCCTCCTACATCCTCCACAACGAGACCAAACGCACCAAACGCATGGTCTGGGAAGACCTCCTCAAGGTCATGGAAAAACTGGAACTCCCCATCTCCGATAAACAGCGGAATTTCTTTCTCTGAAGCCATTCCAATCCATTGACAACAGAGGGAAAAGCTTCATCCTCCGCCAGTTTTTTCCAACCAATGTTTCCATCCCATGAGCCAAGTTTTGCAACTCCTGCTTGAAGGCGAACGCCTTTCTTCTGAACAAATTGCTGAAGTTCTGCAGATGGATGCGGCGGCGGTCGAGGCGGAGATTGAGCGGCTCAAGGCCGAAAAAATCCTCTTGGGTTGGCGTCCTGTGCTGAATCCCGAACATGCGGATCAGGACTTCGTTCGGGCCGTGATTGAAGTGAAAATCAGCCCTGAGCGGGAAGGGGGCTTTGATCGGTTGGCTCTGAGAATCAGCCGATTTGAAGAAGTGGAATCCTGCCACCTCATGTCCGGTGGTTATGATTTGCTTGTAATTGTAAAGGGGCAGACGCTTCACAACGTAGCCACCTTCATTTCTGAGAAACTCGCTACCATTGGCGGAGTTCTTTCCACGGCCACGCACTTCCTGCTTCGCACCTACAAGGAGCAGGGGCACCTCCTCATCGAGAGTGACAATCCTGCTGACCGTCCAGCCGTCAGTCCCTGATCATGCAACCCACTGATTCCAATTCCAGCAGGATTGCCAACCACGTCGCATCCCTGCCCAGATCCGGTATTCGGGACTTCTTTGCCATTGTCGCACAGATGCCGGATGCCATCTCTTTGGGTGTCGGTGAACCGGATTTTACTACGCCATGGCACATCCGGGAAGCCACCATCTTTGCCTTGGAAAAAGGCCGCACCAGCTACACCGATAACCGAGGTCTCGGTGAACTTCGCAAAGCCATCTCCAATCATGTCGAGAACACTTTTCAGGTAAACAGCTATGATCCAGAAGATGAAATCCTGGTCACTGTCGGCGTTTCCGAAGCCGTCGATCTGGCACTCCGGGCCATTCTCAACCCTGGGGACAAGGTCCTCTACCACCAGCCTTGCTACGTTTCTTATCATCCGGGAGTGACGCTGGCTTATGGGATTCCCATTCCCGTACCGACAAGTTCGGACGACAACTTTACTCTAGACCCAGCAGCTTTGGAAGCCGCATGGGAGCCAGGATGCAAAGCATTGATGCTTAATTTTCCCACCAATCCCACCGGGGGAATTGCCACACAGGAAACTCTCGAACGCATTGCCAAATTTGCCTGTGAAAAAGACCTCATTGTTCTGAGCGACGAAATCTATTCCGAGCTTACCTACGATGGCGAACACACCAGCATTGCCTCCCTGCCGGGGATGCGGGAGCGGACCATTTTCCTGCACGGTTTCTCCAAAGCTTATGCCATGACAGGCTATCGGATCGGTTACGCCTGCGGTCCGGCGGACCTCATTGATGCTATGATGAAGGTCCACCAATACAGCATGATGTGTGCCTCCATTGTCAGTCAGGATGCAGCGGTCGAAGCCCTTCGCAATGGAGACGAAAGTGTAGCCAGAATGAAAGAGCAGTACCATCGCCGCCGGGACCTGGTGGTTCGTCGTTTCAATGAAATTGGGCTCAAGTGCCACAGTCCTGGCGGAGCCTTTTACGCATTTCCACAAATAACTTCCACAGGCCTGGACGAAAAGACCTTCTGTCACCGCCTTCTTCATGAGCAGAAAGTCGCCATTGTTCCCGGAACTGCCTTTGGTGAAAACGGTGCAGGATTTACCCGAGCCAGCTTTGCCTCCGCCTACAACAAGCTCATTGACGCCACAGACCGTATCGACGCCTTCGTCAATTCACTTTGATTTTTCAACAATAATTTCCACCCATGCAATCTCCACGTACAGTTGCACTGGTTGGCCAGCCCAATGTTGGGAAGAGCCGACTGTTTAACCGCCTTGCCAACAAACGCATTTCCATTGTTCATGACCAGCCCGGTGTCACCCGTGATGTCATTTCTGAAGACATGGGGCCGTACACACTTCTGGATACCGGAGGGATTGGGCTGACCGGAAAGCTGACGCCCCAGATCATCCAGGACGCGACCGAAGAACAAGTGGAGTTCGCCATTGCGGCTGCGGACCTGATACTTTTCGTCACGGATGGCCGCAAAGGCTGCACTCACCTCGACGAAACCCTGGCCAACAAACTGCGATCCACTGGCAAACCCATTCAGTTATTGGTCAACAAGATCGACCTGCCCGAATTGGAAGAGAATGTTGCCGAGTTCAGCGGATTGGGCCTCGGAGACGGATTGGCGGTTTCCGCAGAACATGGCTATGGCATGGATGAACTCAAGGATACCATACTGGATCATTTGGGACCGGAAACCATCGAAGAAATTGACGACTCTGACGAACCTCGCCGCATTCGCATCTCCTTTGCCGGTCGGCCCAACGTCGGCAAGTCCTCCCTCTGCAACCAACTCCTCAACTCCGAACGCATGATCGTCTCCGACGTCCCTGGGACCACCCGGGAAAGCGTGGAACGAAACCTCGACTACGAAACCAAAGGGGAGGGCACCTGGCACTTCCGGCTGGTGGATACCGCAGGAATGCGACGCAAACGCAAAGTCGACTCCTCCCTGGAGTACTTTTCAAATCTCCGTACTAAAGATGCCATCGAAAGTGCAGATACCGTCTTTTTGGTCATTGATGCCGTGGATGGCGTGACCAAGCAGGATCACATCCTTGCCGAAAGCATTCTCGATGATGGACGAGCCCTCGCCATCCTTGTCAACAAGTGGGACCAGGCTCAAGCCATGCACCGAAGCGGCAAGCTGGAAGAATACAGCAGCCTCAAGGAATTTAAGGAATTTTATGAAGAATCCATCCGCAAGGAACTGTTCTTTCTGCCGGATTCCCCCATCCTCTTTGTCTCTGCCAAGACCGGGTTTTCCATCGAACGCATTCTCCAGACCGCCCGCCAACTCGACGCCATCCAGAACACCAAACTCCCAACCGGTGAACTCAATCGTGTCATTGGCGACCTTCTTGAACGCCAGCCCCCGCCCATGGTACGCGGCAAACGCTTCAAAATCTACTACGTAGTACAGGTTGGCAACCGCCCTTTCCGGGTTCGCTTATTCTGCAACCAACCGCACCGCTTTGAGAAAAGTTATCGGCGTTATTTGCAAAAAGGATTTCAGAGCCACTTTGGGTTCCCCGGTTGCCCGGTCTTCTTTCACCTCACCGGTAAAGAACAGCGCTACACCGAAGAATCCTAGATATTTTAAAAATTTGATTGGTCGGATCCGTCCAATCTGACCGATCCGGCCGATCTATTTTTTGAACATGACACGTATTCTCTTCATGGGGTCCGATCCCATTGCCATTCCACTGCTCGAAACTCTTCGGGATCATCCCGATGTGGAGCTCACCTCCATTCTGACCCAACCGGATCGTCCCTCTGGCCGGGGGAAAAAACTTCGCCCCAACGCCATCAAAGCCTGGGCCCTGGACCATGGCCTCGACATTCGAGACCCTGAAAAACCATCCGAGGTAGAAATCGAGTGGGTTCAGGATCAGCAAATCGAACTCTCCCTCGTCATGGCCTACGGTCACATCCTCAAGAAAAAGCTATTGGATACACCGCCCGGAGGTTCCTGGAATTTCCATGCCTCCCTCCTCCCAAAGCACCGCGGAGCCAGCCCCATTGAAAGTGCCATCCTTGCTGGAGATTCTGAAACCGGAGTCTCCCTCATGCAGATCATCCCCAAGATGGATGCCGGACCCGTCCTCGACGTGGAACGAGTCCTCATTACCGAAGAAGACACCTCCCCCACACTTCGCGAAAAACTCTCTCAAGCCTGCTGCCCCCTCATCTCCAGAAACCTTCCCCAACTTCTGGATGGCACTGCCACCCCAACGCCTCAGGACGAATCTCAAGTGACCTATTGCACCAAGATTCACAAGTCCCACGGCCAGTTGGACTTCACCAAGACCGCTCAACAAATTCACCAACAAGTCCGGGCCTACACTCCCTGGCCAGGCTCCTACTTTGATCTGAACGACATCCGCATCAAAGTCGCCCAACCCCAAGTTCTCACGAGCCCAACCTCCGCCTCTCCCGGCACCATCCTCCAAGCCGACGCCTCCGGCCTCCAAGTCGCCACCTCCGAAGGCACCATCAACTTTCAACAACTCCAACGCCCCGGAGGCAAAATGCTCCCCGCTGCCGATTTCTTTCGAGGATTCGAGATCCCTGTCGGTTTGGGCATCCTCCGAATGGAAACTTGAGATAAATGAAACTATCGATTCGTTTGGATCAATTATTTTGAGTAATCATGCGTATCGTTGATGATCTAAAAGTTGATAGAAGCTCTCTGGAAATCGTGGATCTGGAAGAGATCAATGATGCGGCAACCGATTTGGACTATTGGCTGTCTCAAACTCCCCAGGAAAGGCTGGCTGGTATCGAGGTACTTCGCCAAGCTTTTTACGATTATGATCCCGATACCGAAAGACTTCAAAGAGTTCTTGAGATTATTGACCTCCAATGAGTATCCAGGGTCGCCACCTAAAGGGAAATCCTGTTTTCAACACTTCTGGATGCCCCATTCACTCATCCACTTTTCGCGTTTTTCGTGTTTTTCGTGGTCAAATACATTTCTCCT
>CAYSOI010000021.1:20785-22753 GCA_964432425.1 uncultured Opitutales bacterium
CACTCATCCACTTTTCGCGTTTTTCGTGTTTTTCGTGGTCAAATACATTTCTCCTCATCTCTTCCACAATTCCTGAACATCTCTGATTAATCTTGCCTCCAATTCACTAATCTGCTTACTGGCAGCCGAGGATTAACATGAGGCAATTGTGAAAAAGTATGAGACGAATGATTTAAATAAAACGGGCATACATACATCAAAACAACACAGGTTTTCCGGTACGAAATTGTGCCGAATGCTCTGTGGTATCCCCGTTTTACTGGCTTTAACGCTGACCGCTCAGGCGCAGAATGCTCCCCTGACCGGTTACCAAACCAAGGCGGATGCGACGCTCCAACGTCGCCAACTTGCAAATTTGCAGCAAGACGTCACGGGACTCCGTGAACTTGTGGAAAAGTTGCTCTTTGAGCTCCAGGATCTGCAACGGGAAAACAAAGTTCTCAAAGAGCAAGTGGCCCATCTTCAGCGGACCCAGGTCAATGCAGCTGCCGCACGTTCCGGGATTTCGCCGGAAGACATGGACAAGGTCATCTCGGCCATGAGAGCCCAAATTTACAAGGATCTCGATAAAGTTCGTAGCGATTTTTACAAAAGTCAGGACGAGATGCTGGTGAAAATGAATAAGGCACTGAACGAAGTTTCCAGTCGCCCGGTAGCTGCGCCCCCACCCTCGACTTCATCCTCTTCCAGAGTTTCCACTCCGGCCGCCTCTCCGGCCGCCGCCGCTACGGTTGATTACGAAGAATACTACGAGCACAAAGTCGCCAAAAACGACACCCTCTACGGTATCTTCCGTCAGTACCAAGAATACAAGGTCCACCTGAACGACATCAAAACCGTCAACAACATCACCAACCCTGACAAACTCAAGGTTGGCCAGGTGCTCATCCTACCCGTCCGCAAATAACAGAAAGGTCAATCCTATGCCCTCAACAAAATCCAGTAGGCTCGGACGTGGTCTGGGCAATCTCATTTCCAGCGGTGTCCCCACCCAGGATAAAACCAAACCTGTACAGGAATTACAGGCAAACGGTGCCGAGTACCAGACACTTCCTCTTGGCCAAATCCTCCCCAATCGCTTCCAGCCCAGAGACAACTTTAACGATGCTCAAATCGATGAACTCGTAGCCAGCATTGAGTCCGAAGGCCTACTCCAGCCGATCTCCGTTCGCAAAGCCACCGATGGCAAATTCGAAATCATTGCCGGTGAACGCCGGTATCGTGCCTGCAAAAAGCTCCAGAAGGAAACCATCCCCGTTCGGGTCCTTGAAGTGGATGACATTGCCAGCGCCGCTCTGGCCCTCATCGAAAATCTTCAACGGACAGACCTCAACCCTGTGGAAGAAGCCCGAGGCTACCAAACCCTCATGAAAGAGTTTGGCCTCACCCAGGAAAAGGTCGCCCAACGCGTCGGAAGAAGCCGAGCCTACATCGCCAACGCCCTCCGTTTGCTCCAACTCGAAGAGTCCCTGCAACACTTTCTCATCACCGGCGAACTCTCCGTAGGCCATGCCAAAGTACTCCTGGGCCTCCCCCTCGAAAAGGACCGCAAAGACCTCGCAGACAAGATTGTTTCTGAACGACTCAGCGTCCGGGAGTCAGAAAACGAAGTTCGCCAAAGGAAAGGGGAGGACCTCGCTCAAGCCGCCAAAAACGCCAGTTCCCCTCGCACCACTACCGCCAATCTCCCCCCACCACCAGAAGTCGAACATTTCCAAAACACCCTCGGAGCCAAACTCTCCACCCCAGTTTCCCTCAAACACACCCACTCCAACCGCGGTAGCATCGTCATCGATTATCGCAACATGTACGAACTCCAGCGAATCATGGAGACCCTCGGCGTGGCAGCTATCGGGTGAGGGCAGAAGATATACATTCTAGACCAAGGGCACCTTGAGGCTCTTGGTTCAGCAATGCCCATCTGGGCACTAATTTAACGATTTAACACGTTTCGGCGAAAGTTTTAAT
>CAYSOI010000022.1:0-21642 GCA_964432425.1 uncultured Opitutales bacterium
CCTTGGAAGGCGAGTTCCCTGGCATTGATATCCAAAGTTACTTCGATTCCTTCAGCCTCAGAAACCACTTCTTCTGCTACGGTAATAGTCCACCCAGCGTTATTGAGCAGCTCATCTACAGAGACAATGGTGTAATAGCCATTATTGTACTGAGTACCGGATACACTTAAATAAACTTCACTGCTAAAACTACTGAGGTCCGTCTCCTTGGATCGAATCTCATAAGCCAACTCTCCAAAAGCATCCACTCCTTCTCCAAAGCTGATATCGTTGCCACTGACAGGATTTGACCAGGAGGAAACCAACCGATCATCCGTAAGAGTTACTGAATCATAATCTGCGCTGCTCTTGTAGGGCTCACGTTCCTTGAGGTGATATTCTTCTACATCAGTAAGCCCGTCCTCATCCGTATCCAGACCAATACTTACCTCGCCTCCGGCAGCCTCGGTGTTGAGAGCCTCCAGAACTGTCAGTTTGAATTTCTCCTGATGAATCTCCGGATCCAGCGTGTACACTCCATCATTACTTTGGGTACCTGAGACAATAATAACTGCTCCAGGGCGGAAAATACTGAGATCCGTCTCCGAGGAGCTGATGTTGTTGCCAGTAAAATAGATGTCGACGCCCACGGCTTGAGCAGGATTCGTCGCTGAGAGACCATACAAAACCTCCCATCCATCCGGTAAGGTGTCCTCATCGGTATCTGCGAGATCTGCTCGGGAATCATCCCCAAAGAAACCGCGGTGCTCCTCCATTCCTATCAAAGCATAATCAAAAACGGGTGCACTATCATCGACGCCCAGATACTCTTCCATGTTGCTTAGACCATCCAGGTCCGGATCTGCATCCGCATCGTCCATAAGGGGATTCAAACCCATCAACAATTCCCAACCATCATCAATCCCGTCGCCATCAGAGTCCGGATCATGAATATTGGAATTTCCAGTAAAACTACCGTCTTCAATTGCAGCAGGTGTGTAAAATTCTGAGAGGTGATTCTCGTAATAATCAGTTACCGCATCATTATCTGTATCCAACTCAGTAAACACAGCAAAGGCACCACCCCCACCTGTGCCCGCAGCATTATTAAGGTTCAGCCTGGCTCCCGTTACAGTAACACCTGTCAGCGCTGGGATCGGGTCTGCCGAAGCAAGAAGGCGGCTGATCAATTGTTCATAACTCTGATTGGGAGAGTCGGCCTTCAATATCGCAAAGGCACCGCTAACATGAGGACAAGCCATGGATGTACCGTTAAAAGAGGCGTATCCATTGGTTCCACCACTGATACAAGACATAATGTCTACCCCCGGCGCCCCAATATCCACAGTAGTTGCACCGTAATTTGAGAACCAGGCAATGTCATCATTGCGATCCGTTGCTGCAACAGCTACAATGTTTTCGTGATCGTAACTGGCAGGGTATGCCGGAAAAGAATCATTATCATTTGCACTGTTTCCTGCAGCAGCCACAAAGATGATATCCGCATCCTTCGACCTCCCGATCGCATCATAAAGTGCCTGAGAATAGGGGCCACCTCCCCAGCTGTTACTTAAAATGTGAGCTCCGTTCTGAATACCATAATCAATACAGATCACCGCATCCGAAGTAGATCCACCAAAGGGCCCAAGAAAACGCAGGCCCATAATCTGAGCTTTCCAGGCGACTCCAGTAACCCCGATTCCATTATTACCCACACCAGCAATGGTTCCTGCACAGTGAGAACCATGGTCATCCTCATCATTGGGGTCCCCATCTACAGAGAAAGCATCCACTCCATGATAGTCATCCACCCATCCATTGCCGTCATCATCCAGACCATTGTTGGGTACCTCGCCAGAATTGACCCACATATTGGCACTCAGGTCCTCATGATTGTAATTCACACCGGTATCAATCACACCAACAATCACTTCCGAAGCATCGGTACGATACTCCCAAGCTTCCGGAGCATCAATATCTGCATCATCGGTTCCGGAATTCTGCCCGGTATTGTTCATTCCCCACAGCGTACCATCCAGATAAAATGGATCGTTCGGTGTTACAGAAGGAAAGACAAGATAGTCCGGCTCAACATATTCCACCACCCCTGCAAGATCGGCCAGCAAAGAAGGAACAGTGTTTACTCCAGAGGTCCCAGCCACAAATGTGCGAAGACCTGGCATGAGTGACTTTCCAATCTTACCCCCCTTACGGTTGGCGTATGACTGTAAAGCGTTCAACTCATGGTCATTGCGAATCTTTACGATCACTTGATCCGCATACATGTATTTGGATTCAAGAACTGTCTCCGTCCCATTGGCTATATTTTTGGAAAGCGTTTCTTCTACCCGCAATGAACGCTTGTGGCTTTGAGTTTCCAGAATACGAACACGAGAGAAGTTTCCAGTCGCTCCCAGAGGCTGGGCATGCTCACCTTTCACAGAAAGAGGGCCTAACTTTTTGGTGAGATAAGTTAAATTACCCGAAGCATGGGTGGGCTTCGTTGAAGATGGGGCATTGTTGGCCAGCAATTCATCAGGAATAATCATTTGCTGCTCAACACGATACCAGGTTGGAACTCCTGCCGTGTAATGAGTCACCGTGGTACGACTGGTCTGACGCTTCCCTTCAAAAACCTGCGGATTCCCATCCTGGTCTAAAATATGCTCGTAAGGACCGGTAGGTGACTCAATCGAGTAACGAATAAAATAATTTTGCTCAGGAACACTGTACCAAGTCACTGCGTCCGTAAGGCTGGCAGAGTCCGTAACTACGCTGGTAATACGAAGACTGGAGTTCGGATCGTTTGGATTAGTCCCCATAATCCGCTCTTCATAATCAGTAAATGTATCCCCATCGGTATCTTCTTTGGTAGGATCTGTGAAATCTCCACTGTATTGACTCGTGAGAGTCGCAACCATCTCATCCAATTCTATCTGCTCTTCATCGGTCAACTCTACCTTTTTGCGAAGCTCTTCCAAGTCTGCGTGGAGTTGAATTGTGAGGAGTTGATCCGCACGAGAAGACTGGGCACTTAGTTTCCCGATATAGAAAGGGGCAATTCCATCAGAACCAAGGTATTCCTGGTAATTGGAAAGCTTATCCCGGTCCAAATCGATTTCCCTGGGCAAAACATCACTTTCCAGCGGATCCAACCCAAAAATACGCTCCCAACCATCCAGAATTCCATCCCCATCCGAATCAGGGTTGGTCGCATCCGTTTGCCGCACAGGATTGAGAATATCACCAAAGTAGAAACCATTGATTTCCAAACCATCATCAATGCCATCCCCATCGGAGTCAGGCAAAGCAGGATCTGTGGAATGTTCATGAACTTCTTCTCCATCGGAAAGCCCATCCTTATCGGTATCCCAACCATCTGGCTTCCCATCCCCGTCCAGGTCAAGCCCGCTGGGATCAGTACCATAAACAAGAACTTCCTCTAAATCCAACAACCCATCCCCATCGCTATCTGCAGAAGTGGAGTCGTTACTATTGGGATTCGTTCCTGAGAGAAACTCAATGAGATTGGTACGCCCATCCTCATCTGGGTCGAGATGGGAATCATCAAAGTATTTACTCAACTCAAGAACAGTAAATTTCCAACGTTGTTTAAACCCAAGGGATTGGCCGCTCTTGAACTGTATGGAAATACCCTCTCCTAACTCCTGAGGTTGATACGTGATAGGGATCAAAGATTGTTCGAATTCTTTCAATCCCCCCTTACTCCAGCGAAATGTGGAACGATTGAGCGTATCAATTTCAATGGTAAATTGAGTCGGTCCAAAACCGGTATACTCACCCAATATGTCAAACGGAGCCTCTTCTGAAGTGAGGGCAAAATGATTCTTGCTGTCAGTTGTATCTGTGATCTCCGGCAATGGTTTGTCAGGATCATTCGCATCAGTTGTGTAGAGCCACTCCCAAGCATCCGGCATTCCATCATGATCGGTATCGAGTTCCACAGTCAGTGTCCACTCTTCGCCAGCAGGATAATCAGTGGATTGCGGGAAAAAGACAAATAGCCCGGCATCTGAGAAGGTAAGATCCCATCTGTCTCCGGTCGTATACCCGGTCACCTCCGGGAACTGAACATAAAAACCCTCGCTGCCTACAACCTGGCGGTCAGTTGTGATTTCCTCTCCACGAAGAATAGGATCCCCATTCTTTTGGATTTGGAACGTATCATACCCGTTGCCAGTCTGGGAGTCCGTACTATCAATTAATAGAGAGTACTCATCTTCCAGAACCACTTCATGAGCATGAACCTCATCCGTAGGATCCGCATCACCAAATGTTGGAGCTAAGGCAGCATCGATCGAGTCCGAAGTTACTAAATCATAAGTTCCTAAAGGCTGCTTCAAACCAGTAACAGGAATGAAAGTGGCCATCGTCTCACCACCTTTGCTCCAGGCAAATGTGTTTGGAGCAGTCACCCCATCTATCCAGATCTTGTACTCCTCATTGGCCACTAGTTCGTAGGCATCCAAGCCATCCTCTTCATCTGAATCACCAACCAAAGGCCTGGGGGAACTTGAGTCCGGATTGGAATTCGTAGCCACCAGTACTTGTCCTTCATCACGACTTGTTCCGTAGACGTTTAAAGCAAGGGAATTCGCAGTCCCGCCTGTATTTCCTCCATATACCCGTACCAACCAAGTGCCTTCTGCATCTTCTCCCCAGTTACGAATGGTCGAAAAAGTAAAATCATGAATCCCCGGTGAAACCGCTGAAGGGTTATTGCCTCCAGAAATTTGGCCTGACTTGGTTCCCCGTAGCATAGAAGTGGTAGGAGCTACCTGTAATTCCTGGTGAGGGACCAAAAGATCACTGCTGGTACCTTCCGGTGATACCATTGTAATCCGCAGTTCACCACGTTGAGCATGGGAAATGTCCACCTCCAGAGTGACATGTTCAGTTCGGATTCTGTCAGTAATCTCAAATTCCAAATCCACAGGGTTGTTTCCAGCCGGCAGATCCCGGTTAAGAGAAGATTTGGCAACCGTGACCACCTGCTGCTTGCCAAGAAGAGGGTGACGATCCGGTTCCTCCGCATATTTCCTCGCCATCGCAACCGCATCCTCGGCATTGATCATACCAGGACCGTAGCTGTGGTGGAAACTGAATCCTGCCAAGTTCGATATCCAGCCAGCATCCTGGCTATCAATCAACGTCGCCGTACGGATAAGAATTTCCTGCACATCCCGCCAACCCAAGGCCGGATTTTCTTTCAGCATCAAGGCAATAACCCCCGATACCATCGGTGTTGCCGCAGAAGTACCACTGAATGTACTCGTATAATCGCTCTGCTCGTAACCCTCCAGACCAAGACGATCCAAAGTAGTGACCAGAGGATAAGGATAGGCAAAACCCTGGGCACTTATAAAAAGCTGTCCACTTCCACCTCCTGAAGGTGCAACAATGTTCAAATTCGCCCCATCCTCACTATAACTAGCCTTGTCACCAAAATAAGTGCTGGCCCCAACCGCAAGAGTGTAGATTGAGTTGGCAAATCCATCATAATTGGAGTTGTCACCATTGGAACCTCCATTCCCTCCTGCCCATACGTAAATGATACCACGGCCTTTACGGCCAAACTTTACGCCAAACTCAATGGCCGACTGAGTCAGTTCCTCAGGCTTGGCAAACCAATCATAAGCGTCAACTGGACCCCAGCTGTTGTTGCTGACATCCACTAAATCCCGGAAAGTATCGGAAAACTTATCGGCAAAACCTCCAGCATCCGGCAAGAGGTGGATCATTGCCCTGGCAGACTGCTCATCATCAAAATTACCAGAAATCAGACGAGCCCCCAGAAGTGTCACATCCGGTGCCACACCATGAGCACCAACGTACATGTTTCCACTTCGGTTGTTTCCCCGAGCACCCAAAATTCCAGCAACCGCCGTTCCATGGCCAGATTCCAGAGGATCATGGAAGGGGGCAAAATCATTGGCATAATAGTCGTAATCCAGTGCCGTATTTGCATTTTTCTGCAAATCCGGGTGAAGTGACTCCAGGCCATCATCCACAATCGAGACCACCACTCCCTCACCACGGTTGCCCTGAATAAACTTACCTGTCTGAGTATCCACACGATCATTCCAAACATTGCGGGCATTTACGTCATAACCGACAATGCCTTCCGCAACAAGTTCTGGATAGATCTGCCCCAGATGCTCCAAGTGCCACTGGTTCTTGTAGAGCGGGTCCCGGGGAATATAACGAAGCTCATAGCGGCGAGCCAGTAAAGGTCGGGCACTGACAACACCAACCAAGCCCTTAACCTTGCCCCACAACTTCAAGGTTTCCACACCGTGGGCGGCCTCAAGAATGAATCGATTGGTGGCAAAACCCAATTTGCGCCAACTCGTTGCTCCAACTGCCTTGGCCAAAGATTCGATTTTGGATGGATTTGCCAGCTCAATGGCTACTTTCTGCCCAAGCAAACGACGAGTCTTTTCATTTCTTGGTCCATTTTCAGGAAAAAGAACCAGATTGGGTACTTTAGAGGTTTCGCGAGCCCGCGCGACGAATAATTCCTCAAGGTCCTCCAAGGAAGACACCGCTTTTTCGTCCAGTTTTTCTGCCTTCTCGGTAACCACTCTGTCTAAATCAGGCGTCGGTTGGCTACTGGTCGAATCCCGCATGAATACTTGACTAGGATCGATTACGAATCGCTGGTTTGCACCATGAACTGGCAATTCGACCAACCACTGAGGATCCACTGCATCCAATGATTCCTCATCCTTAGCCAATGCTTTAGGCGTCGCCTGGTTGTCAACCAGTGGCCCCTTCTGCTCCCCTACCCTTTCAGGCAATACCTCTCGTTGGTTATTGTCATCCTTTTTGACGATTAAAACAAGCAGTGCACACAGTAGCCCGGTCAAAGCGATTGGGAGCCAACGGTGCCTTGTATGATTCGGTGGGAGGGGTTTCATGTCTGTAGGGAGCTGACCAGAGGAGCAGGCACTCTTTAGATAGTCAGATTAGGGTGGGTATAAGAATTAGAATAGGAGATTCGAAGAGTAACTGGGGTAAATTGGTATGGTCAATGGAATTCTGATTTTGTCTAAATTTGTTCTTCATTTTAGTTAGGTAAATTTTTGGTAAAAACCGGGCAATATTTAATTCTGGTCCGTGGTTCCTTCTACGCGGCGTTCAGGTCCAGCCGGTGTAATTACAATTGGATTTTGGTAGACAGAACCACGCTGGATGGTTGCCAAATCCTGTCGGGCAGGGCCACCCCCCGGGCTGATAATATTACCTGTGACAAAGATCATCAGATTTCGTTTCAGTGAAGATTCACCTTCTGAGCGGAATAGCCGGCCAATTCCTGGAATATTACTGAGAACCGGGACCCGGTCATTGACGGTTTTGACTTCCTCACGAGTCAAACCACCGATCACCACGGTAGCTCCATCATAAATGGTAACATCCGTGACGACTCGTCTTACAGAAAAGATAGGCTGGTAAATTCCAGACGGCTGTACAATGACAACAGGCTCCTGGTTGCCACCAAAGCCACCACCAAAGCCGCCAAGGCCACCGCCGACTCCACCCACTCCGCCTGCGCCACCACCGATTCCAGCTCCGCTGATCACCACGTTATTTCCGCCGTATTCAACAAATCCTTCAAACTCCGTGACCGTAGGCTCAAGATGCAGCGTAATTGTATCATTCGGAAGAACAGTTGGGTTCACAGCCAACTCCACACCCACATTGCGGTCCACAAAAGTATTGGGGACAGCTCCGGTAAATCCGGTACCACTCTGAGCAATCTGCCCAGGGTCATAATCTTCAGGATAACGAAACTCCTGAGCAATGGTGATGTTGGCCTGCCCTTCGTTGTTCACTGTCACCCGGGGTGCACTCAAAAGTTCCGTACCCGAGCTCCTTTGCAGGGCTTTAATCACAAGGTCAACCTGGGCCGCACCAAGAATCGTCGAGGAACCCTGGGCCACACTGGCCAGGGTTTTGAACACATTTCCAGAATTATTCGCCAAATCCAGGGTGTTTGGCAAACGGGGAGGAGAATTATCATACTCGGTAACATCATCCCCTCGGGCGATGGTAGTTTTCGAAGAATTGGAACTGAAGGTAAAGGCATCCGATAAGGTTCGGTTCTGAGGAGTAAAACCAATACGGTGTTCCAGGATTGGATACCCTCTGGAGTCTTTTTTCGGCTTACCGGTTTCAGTGTCTAACAATGGGTCACCTTCACCATAATGAAAACCCCAATTAAACCCTAGCTCCTCAAGATCGCCCTGTTGGACTTCAAGAAACTTGGCTTCGATTTCAACCTGAGTTTGCTCGGTATCATAACGACGTAAAATATCCTGAATCATAGAGTGAACTCGTTGCGTATGACGAACGATCAGCTGTTGACCATCAAAAGCAAAGCTCGAATCCGGATCATCCAAGGGTATCCCTGCACGAATGAAGAAGTTTTTCATGGCTTCTTCCTCTGCATTTCCGCCTCCGCCACCTAAGCCAGCACCTCCCCCAGGAGCCGGAGCAAATGGATCAGCGCCGGCACCACCTCCGGGTGCTCCTCCAGCTCCACCGGTTCCTCCTGTGAGTTTGAGGATGGTATTGGGACTGATGGGGAAAAATTCCAAAATGTAATTTCTTGGCCCCATGGAAGTGCCTTTACTGATGAGTACCGCATCAGGCGTAAGCTCAATGTCGTAGTCCACTTGGTCCACCATCACCTCCAAAACACGTTCCAAAGACATGTTTCGTAGAGTCAAATTAACCAGCGGATCTTCCACACTGGGGTCAAAATTCGGGATAATGTTTACTCCTTTGGGAACATTGGGGTTATTATCAAAATCAAATGCCACAGAGGCCTGGGAAAGGAATGCTATGGCTCGGGTCAGCTCAATACTGGTCAAGTTGACTTCGGGAATAATGATCGACTTGAGCTTTTTGGCCACTGGGCTCTCTTCTTCCGAAACAACACTAGATTCGCCTGGAAGCCTGCGGTTTTTTACAACCGGCATCTGCCATTTACCACTGATGATGGCTTTGAGCATTTCTACGGTACGCTTCCGGTCCAGCGTACTCACTTCTTTTTGCTGCTCTGCGATGATCAGCTGATAATACTTCGCTTCCTTACTGTTGGGAAAGAGCAAATCTATGGTCCGGTAGGTTTCCAAAGCTCCTTCGTAGTCACCGTTGACATACTGAGTCTTGGCACGCACAAGGAGATTGGCCAGGTCAGCCTGTTGATTTATGAAGCCCTTGCTGACGTTCTCAATGGACTGCATGTAGGGGTCTCTCTGAGCACGTTTCAGCCTCTGGCGGGCTTTCTGGCTTTCCTTATCCTGTCCATTTGTATTGCGTTCGTAGGTATCAATGGCATCCGCAGCCAGCTCAAAGAAGCCTTGGTCAATATCATGAATGGCTTTGTAGAGGAGGATGTGGCTCAACTCATAGTCCACATCTTCCAGTAACTTTCCTGCATCCTCCCCTCCCATTGCTTCCAGTTCTGTCTTCAATTTAGACAAGCTTTGATTGGCTTCCGCAAATTCATGGTCCTTGATTTGTTTCTTCGCAATTTTGAAATCATCCTTAAAACCACGCATCTTATCCTTGAGCATCCTGGTATTATCAATGGCTTCCAATGCTTCATCCAATCCAGACAAGTCGATGCCCATCAAGTCATCGGGTTGTGATGGTTCTGGCGACGGTGTATCCACAATAGGCGGCTGGCCTGTAGGGGCAGCTGTTCCCGGAGCAACTTCGCCCGGTATCATCGGACCCGGATTGGGATTGATCACGATGTCGGTGGGGGATGTGGGGGGTGTAGGATCTGGTGTAAAGTTGTTAACTGGAGCAGTTCCACCAAGGAGATCATTTGGAGCAGGTGGTTGAGGTGCAGGTGGAGTGAACTGTGAAGGGGGAATTGGGGTTGGGGGCACATCATGAGCCGGTAAAGAGGAAAGCAGCCTTGCATATTGAGGGTTATTGGGGTCCCTGGCCAACAAAGTTTGAAAGGCTGCACGAGCCGCCGGGATGTTCCCCTCACTTCTGGCTCGAAGTGCATAAGCCAGGAGTTCTGTTTCCTGCATGCTGGGATCAAGCCCGGGTGCTTGAGAAAGGTCTACAGCCGCTCCGGTAACCTTGGCTTTTTCAAAAGGATTACCTTGCTGAAAACGAGAGGTGGCTCCAGGCGTGGTGCCAGTAGCGGGAGCTGAGGCGGCAGGAAAGCCGGGGGCCGGAGCAGGGGTTGCCGCAGGGAATCCAGCACTGGGTGTCGGTGTAGCAGGCGGCATGGCCGTAGCAGGTGGAAAACCTGCAGCGGGTACTCCCGGTGTGGGTGTTGCGGGCGCCGGTGCCGCAGAAGCACCAAATGGGTTTTGGGGTTGAAAATCTGTATCAGGTGGTGGAGCTTCCTGTGCCCACATGGATACAGCAAAAACTTGTGCAGAGAGGAGAAGAAGCGGCTTAAGACAGGTTGCCTTGGTGGGGTAAGGTTCTCTTTTGTCGCGTGGGTCAGCGGGGGATGTACACATGGGCAGTCCTGAATCAGGTGGTTCGCTATGTTATCGGGTGGGTATCAGCTAATGGGGTGTAAACTCCTGCCATTGGGGTAGTGGGATTCGGGTGGAATCCTCAGGCATTTGCCTACTGGTTTTCTAAAGAAGCAGGAGAAAATGGAGAGTCTTGTCCAAATCCGCAAACATTTTCTGATGTTGTTTCAAGGAAGGGATTTCACCCCTCAAATCCCACTGAACTCTTACCGGGGTACAGGTGTCCGAGGTACTGGTGTCGCTCCAGGGAAAGGTACTTGCCCGGAGCTCGGAGTCGGCAAAGGAACTGGTGCGGCACGAGGGGTAGGTATGCTGCCAGGGATGGGTAAGGTCCCTGCAGGAGGAGGCAACGTGGGTGTGGGTGACGGAACGGATGGTAGTGAACCGGGAATTGGAGCAGGTTGTGCAGGAGGGCTTGCTGGGGCAATCGGTGTGATCCCCAACCCCTTTGTTTCTTCACGCTCTTCCCATGGCTGGTCATCAAATTCACGATATTGAAATACCTTTTTCACAGTGATGGCAGGAGGCACCTCAGAGATCTTTTCAATGGTGAACTTGTCTTTGTTTACGACAAACTGATGTCCAGGCTTGGGGTTTTTTAAGAAAATCGGTGGCAAGGATGGATTTTCAGTAGAACTCAGAGTCACCCAAAAATCAGGACCAGGCACCGCCTTCTTGTCATTGATTAATTCAAATGTGAAAACATCTCCGGTTTGAGGATTGATCGCAGTAAAATCCTGGATCTGAACTTTGTATACGATTACAGGCAGATTGTTTCGGGTGATCTGCTCCGGCTTTAAATTCAGAGGCCGGATTTTTTTCTCCTGGAACTCCTTGGTGTACACTCCAACATTTCCGCGAAGGGGCTCACGAGAGATAATGGTCGCCTGTCTCATACCTGGTGCAGGCGGAGCAATATTCAGGTATTCGAGTTGGACATAAGATTTGGCAGGATCTAGCCCACTGTAGATCACACTTTCCACGACAACTCGAAAGGGGGGACGGTAAATTGATTTGAGTTCCAACCCAAAAGGTGGAAGAGGGTTGGGGTCTACTGGGGGGGGGGGAGGTACAGGAGGTACAGGAGGTTTCGCAACCCATTTCCCCTCTTCCAAATAGATCTTTGGGGGAGTAAACACTTCGTATAGCCAAAACCCTTCAGGATCCTGAGCTTTGGGAGCATCCCAGAGAATGTCTTCCAACTCGGACATCGCAGGTGGGCTGATGGATTTATAATCTTTGGAAACCCGTGTTCGCTCCTCCTCTTCGATCGGGTTTCCCAAAGATTTGACTCCGATAAAGGTAAACCATCCCGCAATGATTACGGTGATGCTCAGGTATATGATGAATCCTATTTTTTTCATTTATCCAGCACTTCAGGGTTCATCAACTGTCATCAGAATCTTCGTCCTCCGAAGTGGGTTCGGTTTCTGCCAATTCTACAAACTCGATGACGATGGCAAATACCGAGACATTCTTATCCACCACTGGTTTGGGGGCAGGCTTCTTGAGTTCTGGAGCAGGTTCAGTTGGGCTGACACCTCCAGGTGTAGGGAATGGTGTTGAGCCGGGAAAGGGACTTTCTCCTGGGACAACTTCCATTTCTTCTTCTTCAACTTCCTCCTCTTCTACCTCATCATCGTAGGCCAACTCCCGTTCAATGTTTACATCCCGGACCACCACCGGAAGCTCAAACTTGGAGAGCTTATTAAAAAAGAGACGTAAAGATTCCGTATGTCCCGCAAACTCCAGGCGAAAGGCATAAGTATCGATCGCTCCTTCCACCCTGGCTGTAACAAGCGGGTCCAGATAGAACACATCATCACTCGCAATGCTCATGGTTGGATCATACTTGGTTTCCAAATTTTCTCGCTGCACTGAGACCAATCGGTGAATCTTGGACTCCAGGAGCTGCTCCACCAAGTAGTCGAGGATTGCCCGCTGTTTATCAATCGCGGCTGCCAACTCCTGATTATTGGTGGTGGTGGATTGGCTCACGTAATTGGAAAAACCAAAATCATTTACGCTTCCTCCCTCTAGTTTGATGGGTGGTTCCTTGGTGGCACAGATGTTCCTCATCTTGAGGGCGTAGCTTCGAATCTTTTGCTGCACGGCAAACTCGAAATTTGGGTCGTTGGGATCTGTAAGCCCGAGATTCCCCTGCCCCATCAAGTCACGTTCGTGGGCAATCCGAGTGTTTTGCAGATCGGTGACGTTTTTCTCTGCCAACTCGACATTTTCCTTACTGGGTGTTGGCAATTCCCTGTTATTGGCATAACGGGTCAATTGCCGTAACTCAACAGGAGTCAGCTTTGGAAATGTTTCTTCTACTTTCTCTGTAAATTTATTAAAGTCTTTTTTGGAGTGTAAATAAACACCCTTCTTATCATCGACCTTTCGCTTATAATCTTCAGCCAACTCATTCTTCTTGAACCCTGCCAATATACACATCAATCCCAATACCAATCCGGTAAGGACCAAAAGGCCAATCACGATATGGCTGATACGGATTTGCTTAAGATTAATCACAAGAGACAAAGTTAATTAGAATTTAAAGCGGCTTTTCGGGATTGATGGTCAAATCAAAGGAAAAGGGGAGAATGTGTTTACCCTGATCCAGGTTTTCATAGGAAATCTGATAGGTCGCTCCAGGCATCACAAATTCAGATTCCTCAATACTATCCTTCAAACTAATGATGCGGTCACGCAGTAAATCTTCACTCACCCCAGTATTCGAAGAGCCCCCTTCTGTATTAGTACTTCTCAGCAATAAATGCCCGGAAAGTTTCACATGGTAATCTTTTATCATTACCTGCTCACCCCTGACATTTGGATCGTCACTGGGTACAAATTCCCGGTGTTGGATACGCTCTATTTTTAAATCTTCCAGCCAGACATCTTTGATTCTCAACATACTCTCCTGAATGTTGAGGAAAAAGATAATCCAGTTATATTTAGAATTTACCAAGCCATCCAGCTTCTGAATTTTTTTGTATTCATCAAAACAGAGATCCTGGCTTTTCAGGATCGAACGTTCCCATCTTTTTGCACTACTGATTTCCTGGTCTATCTCTCTAATTTTATCTTCGTATTTTGATACTTGATTCCGAAGATTCATATAAGGGAAGACCGGGGCAGCACAAAGGAGTAAGGATGCCGCAATATACCAGGGCATCTTTTTGCCGGCAGAAACTTTGGTCTGAATGGAAGCCGGCAACAAGTTCACCCCAACCGCCTCCATCTTTTCCCCAAATGCCAATCTCGCCGCCTCTCCTACACTTTCGCTGAGCTCGTAGTAAAGTAGGTTCATGTCCTCCTCTGAGATGGATTCATCAATGGAGACATTACCCATTGGGTCGAGATGATGAATTTCCAGATTTTGCATCTCTCCCAGAAACTCCGGCAATCCATAGAGCAAGCTGCCATTACCCGAAATCAGTAGAAATTCCGGAGCCGGCTTCTTTCTCTGGTTTCGATAAGTCACCATGGAGCGGGTCAGTTCCTGATTCAGACGCTTCAGGTACTTGATCCGCTGCTCTTCCATTGCATAGACAAAGGGATCATCATCAGGAAGCTGGATGTTACCCATACAGTAATCGACCTTCCTTTTTTCTGCTTCCTGGAAGGAGATTTTCAGGCTATCGGCCAAATTTTGGGTTAACACATTTCCACCCAGGTTGATTGTTCGGGCCAACAAACCCTCGTTGGTCACAAACAACAGGTTACTTGTCCGGGCTCCAATGTTGAGAAGCATGCAATCTTCTTCAAAATCCTTGTAGGTGTGCCGGAAGGTATTGTAATCCAGAACCGGTGACGCTGCGATCGAGCTTGGCGCAACACCTGCCGCTTTCATCGTTTCATAAAACTCCCTCAAATCTGCCCTCTTCGATGCAAGAAAGAGTACATCTGCCTCAATCCCGTCATCATGCAGAATCTGGCTATCCCACTCCAGCTCACCAAACAAGTGCGGAATGCTTTGCTGGGCTTCAACTGCAATGATTTGCCGCTGCTTGGATGGCTCCACATGCGGAACCTGCAATTGCTTGGTTAGAAACTTGTTTCCAGGAAGAATAAAGTTCCCCTTGGCCGGCAGCTTCCCACGCTTTTTAAGGCTCTTGACCCCTTCGGCCAGTGCATCGAGCCAATCCTCTTCATTGGTAAAGTCATAATTAAGTGGCTCGGAAACCACGGAATCCAAATGAAGATACTCATCTCCATCAGACAAGAAGACCGAGGCGGAAACACGAGTATTTCCGCAATTCAGGACAAGAAGAGGTGTGTCACTCGCAGCCATTCGAGCGAATTAGTCAGTTGGGTAAAAGAGTTTCAGATAAAAGGGGAAATCGCAAAGTGAGGCCAATAAGCAAGCTCTATTTACCTTCTTCACGAATAAAGGGAATGGTTGTATCCACCCTCGCGGCGGCGGTAATCCCAGCAGGTGCCAGATATTGAGGTACCAGAAGCCCTTCATTCACACGGCTCTCTTGGGTAGACTTCGTCAGAAACGAGGGTAAAAATTCTAATTGCTTTTTATAGAAGCGGGACACCAGACTTTTGCTGGGCTCCTGAGGAACATCATTCACTAAAATCTCTACGGCCCAATACTCAGGCTCACGAGGCAAATTATCTCTTTCAATGATGTGACCGGGCAGGAAAAAAGCCAGAACCACCGGCTCCCTGGCTTTCATGATTCCGATTCGGCACCGGGACTGATAAAAATCAAACAAAGGCTCTCCCTTGGGGCCTTTCTTGCCATCCTGAATGTAAGCCATGTGCAAAATAATGTCGACATTCTCCAGAAACTCACGGCTTCGGGCACTTGGGTCCGGATTCAGATTGGGCAACATCTCCATCATCACGGCCATCCAATCACCCCCGGCACCACGGGAACGCGTCTGGCTGAAACTAATATCTCGGCGAAGTGCCACCGTATCGGCAGGCATCTTCTGTAGAGGAGCAGCCGGTTGAGCCGGCTGGGCGTGAGCGAGGGAGGTGAAGGTGGTAACAAACGCTGCAAAAAAGCAAACTTGACGAAAAACTTGGGGGATAGTCATAAGCTCTCTATTCGGGTTAAAAGCGGAATATACAACCATGCCAACGCTCCCACACTATGCAAACCAATTTTTCCCGTTGTCACACTGACTAAACCCGCAACACTCCCCCACCCCTTTTTAAATATGTCCCAAACCCTTCCCTATAAAATCAGCACCCTCCTTTTTCTAAAAAATGAAGAAGGGCACTTCCTTTTACTCAAAAGAACCAAAGCTCCCAATAAAGACAAATGGAGCCCCATTGGTGGGAAGCTCGATATGACCACAGGAGAATCCCCCCACCAATGTGCAATCCGGGAATGCGAGGAAGAAACCGGGCACACCATCTCCCACACAGATCTCCACCTCTTCAGCATCATCGCTGAAAAAAGTTTCGAAGGTTCAGGACACTGGCTCATGTTTCTCTTCGAATGCCACAAGCCCATCCACCACCTTCCACCCCCGATTGACGAAGGTCAGTTCGCCTTCTTTACCCGAGAAGAAATCGACAAACTGTTGATACCTCAGACCGATCATGCACTCCTCTGGCCCTTCTACGATCAGTACCATAAAGACTTTGTTTGCATGAGAGCAGATTGTGATCCCACCAAAAACCTCGAAATTGTTGTTGAAGAAACCTTACGTGCGGCTACTTAAAGACACGCACATTTACACACCCACGCCCAGATAAGATTTATAAATAACACATCCCGTGAGCGATACTACCCAACAAAACACAGAAGAACCAACGCATGACATCGCCGCATCGTTGCGTGAAAATTCACAACATGAGGTGAATAAAAGCCTTACTGACGCAGCACGTATAGAATACTTTCGTGAAATGGTTCGCATCCGTCGCTTCGAAGAACGGACACTTCGTGCATACCAGCAAGGACACATCGGAGGCTTCCTTCACCTCTACATTGGTCAGGAAGCCGTGGCGGTCGGATGCGTTTCCCTCATGGGGGAAGATGATCACGTGATCACCACCTACCGGGACCACGGCCACGCCCTCGCAGTGGGAATGACCATGAACGAATGCATGGCAGAACTTTACGGCAAACACACCGGATGCTCCAAAGGCAAAGGCGGCTCCATGCACTTCTTCGCACCCGACAAAAACTACTGGGGCGGGCACGGCATTGTCGGAGGCCAAACGCCTCTCGGAGCAGGCATCGCCTTCGCTCTGAAGTATCAGAAAAAGAAAGGATGCTGCCTCTGCTTCATGGGAGATGGAGCCACCAACCAGGGACCACTCTACGAATCCCTCAACCTCGCCTCCCTGTGGGATTTGCCCGTCATATACGTCATCGAAAACAATGGCTTCTCCATGGGAACCTCCCTTGGCCGCCACAGCATCGGCACTCCCCTGGCAAGAAGAGCCGAAGGCTTCGATATCGACTGGAAAGTCTGCTACGGCCACGACATCTACGAAGTGCGGGCCAACATCAGTGAAGCCATGAAACGGGCTCATGAAGAATCCAGACCCACCGTCCTGGAGATCAACACCTATCGCTATCGTGGCCATTCCGTCTCCGATGCAGACGACACCTACCGTACCAAGCAGGAAATCCAGGATTACAAAGACACCAAAGACCCCATCAACCTCTTCCGGGATCACCTTCTGGAAACGGGTGCCGCTGATGAAGAAACCCTCAAATCCATCAATGCATCCGCCAAAGAAGAAGCCGAGCAATCCGCACAATTTGCAGAACAAAGCCCCTTCCCACCAGTTTCCGACATTCAGACCGACGTCTACTGGGAAACTGACAACCCGGATGAAAAAGTTTCAGAAGGCACCATCTTCTTTAACTCCATAAAATAACGACAGACACTTTACCAGCCATGCCAGTTATCGAATACAGAGACGCCATCAACCAAGCACTTGCCGAAGAGATCATTCGGGATCCCAACGTCTTGGTCATGGGAGAAGAAGTTGCCCAGTACAAAGGGGCTTATAAAGTCACCCGAGGCTTACTTGAAAAATTTGGTCCAAATCGCATTATCGACGCTCCCATCTCGGAAGCCGGATTTTGTGGACTCGGCATCGGAGCCTCCATGTTGGGTATCCGCCCGGTCATCGAATTCATGTTCTGGAGCTTCTGCTACGTAGCCTTTGACCAAGTGATCAACAACGCCGCCAACATCCGCTACATGTCCGGCGGCCTCATCAACATCCCCGTCGTCTTCCGAGGCCCCGCCAACGGAGGTACCAATGTTGGTGCTACCCACTCCCACACACCGGAAAACTTCGCGGCCAACACCCCCGGCCTCAAAGTCGTCTGCCCCGCAACTCCCTATGATGCCAAAGGCCTCATGAAATCCGCCATTCGTGACAACGACCCCGTCTTTTTCATGGAAAACACCCTTCTCTACGGTGACAAAGCTGAAGTCCCCGAAGAAGAGTACCTCGTCCCCCTCGGCAAAGCGGAAGTAAAAAAAGAAGGCACCGACCTCTCCCTCATCGCTCACGGACGCTGTGCACTCCTTGCTCTGGAAGCCGCCCAAGTCCTCGAAGAAAAACACAACATCAACGCCGAAGTTGTCGACCTCCGCTCCATTCGCCCACTTGACGAAGAAACCATTATCAACTCCGTCAAAAAGACCAATCGGGCCGTTCTGGTCGAAGAAAACAAACCCTTCTGTGGAGTAGACGCCCAAATCGCCTACCTCATTCAGGAAAAAGCCTTCGACTACCTCGATGCACCCATCCAACGCATCTCCTCCATTGATGCACCGCAAATTTACAGCATGCCCCTGGAAAAACAGCAAATCCCCAACGTCGAACGCATTGTCAGCACCGTTCTCACCCAAGTCTGATTCCGCCCCACCAATCCAAATTCACTAATTACCTACACATACTTTATCTACAATGGCCGATCTCATTGAAATGCCCAAACTGAGCGACACCATGACGGCGGGTACCGTCATCAACTGGCTCAAAAAAGAAGGCGACGCAGTCGAAAGTGGCGACATCCTGGCAGAAATCGAAACCGACAAAGCCACCCAGGAACTCGAAACATTTGACGATGGCACCATCCTGAAAATCTACGTTCAGGCCGGAGAGAAAGCCCCCTGCGGGCACCCACTCTGTGCCTTGGGAGAACCTGGAGAAGAAGCCCCCGAAGTAGAGCCGCCCTCTGAAGAAGCACCACCTGCGCCAGAACCCGCAGCCGATGTACACACCCGGGAAGAAGCCCCTCAACCCACACCCGCTCCAGCTCCAGCCCCTGCGCCAGCAGCACCTCCCCCGCCACCCGCGGCCCCGGCAGACCCCAACAAACGCATCTTTGCCTCCCCACTGGCCAAAAAAATAGCGGCTGAAAAGAACATCCCCCTTGAAGCCATACAAGGCTCCGGCCCCAGTGGACGCATCGTCAAAGAAGACGTCCTCGCCGCAGAAAAAAGTGGAGTTACCGCCGCATCTGCCCCAGCTGTTGCCGCTCCAGCTCTGGAAGAAAAACTCATCCCTGTCACTACCATGCGGGATGTCATTGCCCGACGGCTACTCGAATCCAAAACCACCGTTCCCCACTTTTATCTGGAAAAAGAAATTGATGCCGCTCCCCTCCTGCAAGTTCGGGCCGCCATCAACGAGAAATTCAAGAAAAACGGCCAAGCCATCAAGCTCACCGTCAACGACTACATTCTCAAAGCCACTGCCGAAGCCCTTCGCTCCACTCCGGCCATGAACGCCTCCTGGGAAGGAGCCAACATTCACCAGCACGGTGCAGTCCACCTCTCCTTTGGCGTAGCCCTTCAGGATGGCCTCGTCACACCCGTCATCCGGGATGCCGAGAAAAAAGACCTCGTCACCATCAGCCGTGAAGCCCGCGAACTCATTGACAAAGCTCGCTCCAAAAAGCTCACACCTGCTGAAATGAGCGGCTCCACCTTCACCGTCACCAACCTCGGCATGTACGGAGTCGACCGCTTTTACGGCATCATCAACAACCCCAATTCCGGCATCCTCTCCGTCGGCGGCACCTTCAAAAAGCCCATCGTCGACGAAAATGACAACATCGTCATCGGCCAACGCATGAGCATCGGCCTCAGCGGAGACCACCGCGTTGTCGACGGCGCAGTTGGAGCCCTCTTCCTTCAAGCCCTCGCCGAATACCTGGAAACGCCAGCCCTGATGATGGTTTAAAAAATAAGTCCTACACTACCAAATAGGACTTATTCACCACCCCGATACAACGCCACCCGGAAGCCCACCAACCGGCTCCGGTCACGCACTGTACTCTGGCGAACCTGCTTGGAGAACACCGTCTGCGGAGTATCCCCAAAGTGCCCGCCAGCATGGAAAGCTTCCGCGGCGCCCCCATCCTTTCGTACCAGCCATTCACTGACATTGCCCCACAAGTGGTAACATCCGGCTCCGTTCGGGACTCCACTTCTCACCTTCGCGATTTGCCCAATCGATTGCAGCCCAATCTCCTCCGCACTTCGAGGCTTCCCCGCCGCAGCAAAAAACAACTCCCGTGAAGGCAACACCACCTTCTCCCCCAGCAACCAACTGGCCCGTTTCGCAAACAACTCCGCCTCCTCAATGCTAACGGACTCGACCGGCAACTCTCCACTCCCCTGCTCACGACTCGGATTCTCCACATCCATCAAATCCACATACAAATCCTGCCACACCTCACAACGCAGCAACCACCACCCCTTCATCGCCGGAATTTCCACAAAATCACGCCTCATGGAATTGTGCATATCCGCCCAACGATCCTTCCGTTTTTCAACAAACACAAGACGCTCCTCTTCACCGGCAAACCGCTCAGCAAATTCCCCAAACTCCTTCTCCAACTCATCATAAATGGCACGCATTCCTACCACCGCCTCCCCAACATCCCCAGAATACATCCCCCTCCAACCACGAGCAAATGCCTGGGTGTAATGCCCCATCACCGCCTTCTCCAAACCCTCCTCCACAATCACCAGACTCTTCCCCACATCCACTCCCTGCTTCTGCTGCAGCTCCCGAAAACCCTTCTGCGCACTCTTAAAAGACAAAGCCCCCTCTTTCAAACGGCCTGCCGCGACAGCTTGCTCTCCACTGCTCAGCAAACCTTCCAATCTCTTCATATCGTCCCACGACTCCGCCCTCTTCACCAAAGCAGACAACTCCCTCAACTTCCCCAAATCCACCTTCGCTGAGCCGACAAACTTCGTGCTCAACTCCCTTTGCTTGCGAGCCGCCTCCTGAAAACTCTTCAACGCCTCCTCCGCCCGTCCACTCTCCAGAGCTGCACGACCCGCCTTCTCCAACTCCTCCACCTCCGCCAGGAAAGGCACCACCTGAAGATCCTTCAATTCCCTCTCCAACTGGAAAACTCTCGGACGATCCACCCCCGCCGTATCCGGAAATTTTGCATTCACACTACGCTGTTGCTTTGCAGCTCTCTCCAACAAATCCACCCCCAGTGCCAGACCCCGGCCTCCCGCATTCAACATGACCCGAGCCCGCTTCTCCAAATCCAAACTCTCCTGCTTCCCCCACAAAGACAACAAATCCACCACATGCGAATACCCCTCCACCTCCAACCCACCATACTTCGTAGACAACTCCTGCTTCAACTTCGCCGCCACCTCCAGCTCCTCCACCTTCCCCTTATCCAAATCCTCCACCGTCCACGAAGCCGCCCCCGACACCATCTCCTCCAGCCTCCCCCTCTTCTCCTCCAATTCCCCCGAATCCACCACCACACCCCGACCACCTTTGCCCGGCCCCTTACTCGTCAAAAACCAAGCCCCACCAATAAACAAAACCCCAAACACCACCATAAACAGGACCAACCCCGGCGACATCTCCCCCCGAACCCTTCCTGTACACTTTCCTTCCATCCCCCGATCTAAAACGCCCGATTTTCTGCCATTGCAAACAGAAAACCCAAACATACAAAATCACCGGCATGATTACCGGTGAACCCAAATCCAAAGTCGACCAAATCCAGCCCCTCAAGGAAAAGAAAGCCAACCGCATCGGACATCCCATTGAGAACCCCATTTTCCTGGAAGGAGAAGAATTCATGCGGTGGTCCCGCTTCAAGAAAACTGCACCGGAAGAAATGTTCAACACCGTGCGGGATCAT
>CAYSOI010000023.1:0-5214 GCA_964432425.1 uncultured Opitutales bacterium
CATGGGGCGATGTTTTTAGTCGAGTCCGACGACTTAAGGAACGGAGGGGCGGTTTCATAACAGCTTAAGTGTCGTAAATCAAGGGGTCGCTCAACAAGTCTTGACACAACTGACCCCAGTGAAGTCTGTTTATGACTGATGATGACTCGAAAGAAGATACCGTACGGAACCAAGCTTCCTGTTCACCTTTCACTTCAGGAATGTGATTTAATCAGGGAACACACGTTTTATCCTGCCAAAACGCTGAATATCGCCGTTGCAGAGGGGAATGGAATTCGAGTCGATCTCTCGCTTGATGATATCGAGGAAATCCAAGGTTATGTTGCCGCCGAGGCAAATCATTGTGCAGACCGGAAACTCCAAAAGAAGCTCGATGCATTGTTTGATATATTCCAGGAATTTCTCGATGCCTATGATGATCAAGAAGGCTGAAGTTTCGAACCCTTAAACGAATAAAGGGAACCGGGAGTGAAGTGACTAACGTCTACCCCATGGTCCGTATCGCCGTCTTTCATCACAGAATGCTTTGGAATCTCCAATTGCATGGTCAGAACATAATAGGTCCTATGTGTCCTATACGACCTATTGGAAATTGGCAGATTGTGGAGGAGCAATATCCTAGGGTTTTTGCAACAAAACCACCGCCCAACAGGACTCAGCTTTCCTGTCAGGAATTCAACTCGAAAGCGTTGATCCTCTCTCCTTTTCCATCCGCAAGTTGGAAGCATTTGCCACTTTACAATTGGTGCGATTGGGAAATGGAGATAGCAAGATTGCAATTCGACCGGACAGCTGATTTTGCTGTGTTCCTCTATTTGTCATTACACATACTATGAAACGCCGAACACTTCTTTCTGCTGCCGCTGCAACCTCTGCTCCACTCATTCTTCCCCGAAATGTTTTTGGGTCGGATCGAAAGCTCAATGTTGCTTTTATTGGGATGGGGGGAAAGATCCAGGGGCATGTGCAGGAGACGATCAAGTTGAAGCACAATGTGGTGGCCTTTTGTGATGTGGATGCACGTCAGGTCGAGGGTTCAAAAAATCGGCACAAGGACGTGGCGGATTCGGTAAATGTCTATTCGGATTACCGGAAGCTCATTGAGAAGGAGAAATCTCTCGATGCCGTCGTTATCGCTACGCCGGATCATTGGCATGCTCCCATTTGTAAGTTGGCGATGAAGGCGGGGTTGCATGTGTTTTGTGAGAAACCTCTTACCCACACCATTGCGGAGGCCAGAGCTTTGCGGGAGTTGTCGAGGAAGAGTAAGGTGATCACCCAAACCGGAAATCAGGGGAGTGCCTCTTCCAATCTTCGTCGCAGCATTGAATTGATTCAGGGGGGTTTGCTTGGGAAAATCTCCAATGTCCATGTCTGGCACCCGGCCCATGGTTGGCCCAATGGCGTTTCCCGGCCTTCGGGTAAAGATCCTCTACCCAAAGGTCTCGACTGGGATTTCTGGTGCGGGCCTTCTCCTGTACGTCCCTACAAAAATGGGGTCTATCATCCGGGAAAATGGAGAGGGTGGTATGATTTTGGAAATGGCTCCATCGGTGACTTTTGTTGTCACTCCTTCAATATGCCGGTTCGGGCTCTGAAGTTGGGGCTTCCGGATCGGGTGGAGATCTCCAATGTGCATGATGCGGGCCATGAGAGTTACGCCAGAGCCGTGACTCATAAGTTTCACTTTGCGAAAGATTGCAACCGGGCCGCTGTCAATCTCCTCTATTACACTGGCAATGAGGACATGCCCCCCGAGCCGATTTTGGATGCCGTCCGCGGTACGTTTGGCAATGTGCCTCGAGTGGGAGCGATTGTGGAAGGGGAGAACGGTCTGCTATCTTGCGGTCTCTGGAATAGTCAGTGCTACGTCAAAATGGCGGATGACAAGAAGTTCATGGGGCATGGGAATCATCCCGATACGAAAAGTATTGCTCAAACACTCCCTCGGGTTCGCAGTCATTTTCAGGAATGGACCGATGCCATTCTCAATGATGGTCAAACTTACGCCCCGTTTGAAATTGGAGGGCAGCTTACGGAGATCGGTCTTTCGGGCATTGTTGCTCTCAAGCTACAAAAGAGCTTCGATTGGGATGGTGAAGCCATGACAGCGAAGGGCCTGCCGGAAGCAGGGCAATTTGTCAGGAAACAGAACCGCAGCCAATGGCTGTAGAGGTTGAGCCGGTCTTCCTGGCCCTCCTTTGGCGTAAGCCTACGCTCCTACGGTTTCGCCAATGAAGGGAGCTTGCCCCCGGGCGTCTTCGGAGACCGCTTCCTTGGCACGTTGAAGGACTTGCTCCAGAGCATTGAGGTACTCATTAAATCGTTGAAGACCAATCTCGGATAGCGAAACCGTTGTGCAGGGTTTGTCGTCCACAAACTTCTTTTTGATCGTGATGGCTTTGGCTTCTGACAACACCTTCAAATGGCGGTTCAGGTTTCCGTCGGTCAGATTGCACGTCTTTTTTATATCGCTGAATCGTAATCCTTTTTCTGCTGTGCAGAGGGCAGACATGATGGCCATGCGGTTGGGTTCATGGAAGATCCGTTCGAGCGAATCGTAAGGGGTTTCTGATTTTTTTGTCATAGCGTCTCCTTTTGGTCTGCTTTGTCATTTAATAAATACCAACCGCCGATGGTTTCCCCTATAAAGAAGACGATTCCCATCGGCCAAGGATTGGTAAAGGGTTGGTTGCCCATTAAAAGAAAGTAGGTGCCACAGAAAATGTACCCAAGCCCTGTGTAGAAGATCTCGATGGGCAACGTTTGGCGATAGGTGACTTGGGCTAGCCCGTAAAGGCACATCCACATTCCTGGTAAATAATTAAAGAGTTCATTTCGTATGAATAGCAGGGAGAAAACCGCTCCGACTGCAAAGGCCGGGAAGGCATACAGAGCAGGCTTTAGTTGGAGTGGCTGTCGGTTGGCTTCTGGATCAGAAAAGAACCAGTAGAGCAGAGTGCCATAATTCAGAATAACACACAAAACCACAACTACACCCCAACCCCACAAATGAGAGTGGGCATCTGTCGGGAAAAAGGGCTTGTCCATCAGAGTGGCCCCGATCAGGGCGATGCACCCACTGCCAAAACGGGCACGACCAGAGTAGCCTCCAAAGAAGCGTTTTGCCAGGATGATCTCCTGCAATTTGCGAACTCGGGATAATGCGTCCTGTACTGAGCCTACGTTCATTTTTTCGATATTAAAAAATATGCATTATGACAAAGCTCTCTCCGATGCAAAGAAAAAACTTTTTTATTTTGACTTTGTAAAACAAAGTACTTTGCTTTGGGGGAGATGAAGCTCTCAAACTCCATATTTCGATTTCTCTCTCACACCGGACCTTTATGTCGCGGAGAGGAAGTTTTGATAACCAATTGGATCAAAGGTGAGGAGAAGGGTGCCTTGCTCTATTGTGTGGTATTGATTGCCGTGGGCTGCAGTGCCTATGGCTTCAGTATTGGGGTACACAATGGATGGGAAATGGCGGCTAATGTTTCAGGAAAACTGCCGGCGATTATTTTTCTGACTCTTTCAGTAAGCGTTTTGTTCTGCGGTGCACTTTCCTCATTCATGCGTAGCGGAATTGGATTCCTGGCGAATCTGAAGTTTTTGTTAATTGGCTTCGCAATCATGGGCTTGATTCTGAGCTCCCTCAGCCCGATCTCCTTTTTTGCTTCGATCGCCGCTCCCTCTCCGGGCTCCCCTGGAAGCCATACTATTCACAGTGCCATCCCTATTCTGCATACCCTCTTTATCGTGTCCGCTGGGGTTCAGGCTCACGCCTGTTTATTAAAATCTGTGAGGTCCCTTGCCGCGACACCCAGTGCTGGGAACCGAGTGTTTTACACATGGATTGCCTGCAATCTGATGATAGGAGCTCCAGTTTTCTGGGTTCTTCATCCCGATTCTTTGAGGGCGGGTTCCTTCATCCAGACCTCATTTCAGGCAATTTCTTTGAATCCATTCACGGCACAATTTTCCGACTTTTTTTCTAACATGCTCACATCTAACCCCCTCATATAAAATGACTGAAGAACACACAACAACCTATCCATACGAACACCCCTCCATCGAGGAGAGTGTTTCAGCGCTCCATCCATCGGAAGATTTTGATCTTCTGGAAGGTGGTAGCACCGCCCCAAATGTAATCAGTAAGATCCTCAAAACTCCTCTAGCCTTTATTCTTGAATCAGAGAATACGGAAAAAGGTTTCGGGATTGCCTTCAAACTCTTACTACTGGCCATTGTCACCTTTGGTGTGTTTGGCGTAGTGGTGGGGATGTTTTCCTGGGGGCAACAAATCTGGATGGCTCCCTTGAAAATTATCGGAGGCCTTCTATTCAGTTGCCTGATTTGTATGCCCAGTTTGTACATTTTCAGCTGTCTGGGAGGCTTGGATAGCAAGTTTATCACCATTGTCGGAATGGTCTCCCTGATGATGGCCCTGGCGGGATTTCTACTGATTGGCTTTGCTCCACTGGTGTGGCTGTTTAGCGCATCCAGTCAGTCCTCGACCATTGTCGGCGGATTGCTGATTTTTATTTGGTTGGCGACCGTAGGCTTCTGCCTGTTTCGACTCTTTCGGGTCGGTTCTGCCCTTGGGATGACCAATACCGGGCAACTCACCGTCTGGTCGGTTATCTTTGTCCTGGTGACCTTGCAAATGACGACCTCCCTTCGTCCCATAGTTGGAACGGATAATGATCTGTTGCAATTCGAGGAAAAGAAAGGTTTTCTCACCTATTGGGGAGAGCAACTGGAGAACCAGTCCATGGGTGAGAATATGCAATTAAGTAATAACTGAGAGAGCCAATTTACCACTGGAGCTGTAACATCTTCAGTGTAAATGAAGGACAATGGATTCCCTGAAGAGTCCGTCTTGCCTTAAACCGATTCCAAATACGGGGTCGAAATGGCAGGGCGGGCTCTTCATTATTTGGGGAGTACCCACAATCAAAACTGAAAGAGACCTGAATCAGCAGGTCCTTCACCCGCATAGTGATGACGCATCCAAACTTCTTCCTGATTCTCTCCGTTTCTTCTGAGGCAATCTCTACTCCACCAAGTGAAAGGCCTGCATGCCACCGGGTACTAAGGATGGGTCGATACTGGCATCCAGGCTGGCGAATTTGCCGTGGTGTTTCACAGCCAGGGCAAGAAGGTAGAGATCGGTGATGGCTTTCGGGCCGGGTATGGTTGGGATCTGGTTCA
>CAYSOI010000023.1:5314-14272 GCA_964432425.1 uncultured Opitutales bacterium
GGGAAACCGTATTCATTCAACACGAAGGGGGCATCGGGTGGTGCCTTTTTCATGCCATAGATTTCTCGTCGCAAGGCATGTTCCATGATGGCTTTCAGGGTGGTCCTGCGTTTGGCGGCTGTGGCCTTGGCATCGATCAATAAATCATCCGGGAGTTCGATGGTGGTTTTCATGATATGGGTAACGATATGGGTTTATGGGTAAACGTCAATATCGGGAAAGATCATGATCTCAATTGGAGCCAAAAGAAAAATAGGCTTTCACAGCCAAACCACGGGTTCCACACTATTACTTTTCTCCACACCCTCGATTTGCAAATATGAAAAAGTACATCCCATTCCTTCTCTCCCTTTTCGCCATAACCTTCTCGGCATTGGTTGATGCAAAGCCTCTCAAGGTCTACATCCTGGTCGGCCAGTCCAACATGCAGGGACATGCCAAAATCACCACTTTCGACCACATTGGCATGGACCCCAAAACCGCCCCCATGCTCAAGGAAATGCGGAATGCGGATGGTACATCCAAGGTTTGCAAGGATGTGTGGATTTCCTCGGTGGACCCCAAGCAGGAGAGTGGAGTTCGGCATGGGCAATTAACAGCAGGCTACGGAGCTGGAGAAGATAAAGTTGGGCCGGAACTCACCTTTGGCATCTACATGCATAAGATCGTCAAGGAACCAATCCTGATCATCAAGGCGGCTTGGGGTGGCAAGTCCATCAACACCGATTTTCGCTCACCCAGTGCCGGGCCATATGTATTCAATGAAAAGCAAATCGAGACCTTCAAAAAGCAAGGTAAGGATCTTGCGGAAATGAAGAAACAAAGGGCCGAAAGAACCGGCCATTACTACCGCCTGATGATGGAGCACGTCCAAAACGTGCTGGGTGATATCAAGGGGGTCTATCCGGCATACAACCAGAAGGATGGATACGAATTGTCTGGCTTTGTCTGGTTTCAGGGTTGGAACGACATGGTGGATGGCAGCACCTACCCAAGCCGCGGTCAACCCGGCGGCTACGATGCCTACAGCGAAGTCCTGGCCCACTTTATCCGCGATGTTCGGAAGGACCTGAAAGCTCCGAAGTTACCATTCGTCATCGGTGTGATGGGAGCTGGTGGTCCCATCGAAAAGTATTCACCCTCACAAAAGCGGTATGCTGGCATCCATGGGGAGTTTCGCAAGGCCATGGCCGCACCAGCAGACTTGCCGGAATTCAAGGGCAATGTGAAGGCCGTCTGGACTGAGAAGTATTGGGATGACCAGCTGAACGAACTGACCCAAAGAAAGGGCAAAGTCAGTTCAAAGTCCCGGGAGCTGAACAAGCAAAAGCTCAGTAATCAGGAAAAGAAAAAGATTCTGGATGCCTTCAAAGCCGAGTTGTTCACTGAGGAAGAATTAAGAATTCTGGAAGTTGGTGTTTCCAATGCCGCTTACCATTATCTTGGCTCTTCCAAAGTCCTTGGCCAAATCGGCAAGGCGTTTGCAGAAGCCTTGGACTGTGGTTGCAATTGAGCTTGGTCCTCAGGTTGCACCCCGTCTTTCAACATGGAGAACAGTTGGCAAAAGGTGCCTGCCCGGATTCTTGAAGGGCACCGTGTGGCTTCAGGACTAAACGGAAATCCATCGTATCCTGGCGGTACTTTGAAAATGCAGCAACCCGTTTTCCAAAAGCTGGGGTTGGATTTGTCGGAGTACTATCCCGGAACTTTGAATGTCAGTGTAGCACCATTGAAATACCGGGTTGTGAAACCACGGATGACTTTCCGCAATGTTCATTGGCATCCTGATGATCCGCCGGAAGACTTTTCCTTTTTCGATGCAAGATTGTTGCGGGAAGGGGAGTCTTCTGTGGCAGGGTTTGTCTATTATCCACATCCGGAAACCAAGCCCAAGCACTTCCAGGCTTCAGATGTTCTGGAGTTCTTGTTCCCATTTGTGGGAGGGCTGGAATATGGGATGAATATTACCTTGGAGATACCCACAGAACAAATGGTGGTCGAGTGATCGGCTCAAGGGCCGAACTGCTCTGTCCACTTGTCCTGTACAATCAACTTGGGTAGCTGCCGCTGATATATTCGAATAGGGTTTCGATGTATTCTTCTTCTTCGGAAACGATGGACCGGGTGAGATCACCACTTGATAGCATGCCCATCAGTTCACCATTCTGAACAATGGGCATGTGTCTCAAGTGTTTTTCGGTTACGATCTGCATGGCATCACGAACGGTAATCCTTGGGCTGATGACCGATACTCTCGTGGTCATCACATCCTGAACCAAGGTGGCAGCAGGGTCTTTTTCCTCTGCGACCACACGGTTCATGATGTCCCGTTCGCTCATAATGCCAACAAGTGCATTCTTTTCCATAACCATGATGGCTCCGATCTTTTCATCTCTCATTTTCTGAGCAGCTTCCAGAACAGAGGCATCCGGTGAGATTGATACAATACGATTTCCTTTATTCTCGATTAGTCTGGAAATTGGTGTATCCACCCGAACACAATAACATGCCCACTCATCACGTTCAAGGGGTTGTGGTAGTTTTTCTTATTTGATTTAGAAAAATATCTAATTCGATTTGGGCATTAAAGCTCTCAGGTAACCGATGGCGAACAGTTTGCCCAACATTTCATAGCCTGGAGTCTCATTGGTTTCTCCTACCATGGAAGGGGCATGGTCGGGACGAAGAGTTCCTTGAAAACCGGTTTCTGCTAAAGCTTTCATGATGGCAGGGAGATCCAGGTCGCCATTGTCATGCCAGGTTTCGGTAAAGTTGCTGGCAGTTCCCCGGGTATTGCGAACATGGGCAAACGTGATGTGTTGTCCCAGTTTCTGAATGCCGGCGACGAGGTCTTCTCCAGTTGGACCAAAGGATCCCGTGCAGTAGCACAGCCCATTGGCCGGGCTGTCCACAAGCTTCACCACTTTCTCGAAAGCGGCGTGGTTGATGATGATTCTGGGTTGTCCCTGTAGCTCTGCCAGGGGTGGGTCATCGGGGTGCAGAGCCAGTTTGATTCCTGCATCTTCACAGGTCGGAATGATGTCGTTGAGAAAGCGTTCAAGGTTGTCCCAAAGCTCTTCAGCGGAGGTGATTTTGTCGGGGCGTCCGTCAGCATCGGTGGCGTTGGCTTCATCGATTTTGGACAAATCAAATGCGGTGACTTTGGCACCACCGCGTTCCGGTGCTTCGGCCGTCGTGCGATGCCAGTCTTCATTCGGCATCCAGTTGTAGCAAAGCACTTCCATTTCCGCCTCCGCCATGTTGCGAATGAGGGTTTTGATCGCTTCCAGCTCTTCCTCTCTACCTTGTAGGTTGTGGACATTGCGAAGGTGAGGGAGTTTCCGTTCTACATGCGTCAATCGCATCCCGAAGGATTCCACTCGGCGCTTGGTCTCAAGCAATTCCTGCAGATTCAACCCAGGGTAGGGAATGACAATGTCCTCCACGCCGACCTGAGCTGCCATTTGCAGATTTTGGTCCGTGAAAGGGTTTACGATCATGGAAAGTCTCATCCCGCCACTCTTTCCAAAAGACAAAAAGGCACAAAGAAAAAAACGTTGTGATTTAGTTGCGGTTCAGGGCTATTACCTTTCGTCATGAAGAATTTATCCATCTCCCCAATCCTTACCCTATGTTTTCTTCTGTTTGGCTTCATCCAGCCAGCCACGGCTCAGACTTTTGAAGCTGGAGCCGCCATTGTGGATGTGACACCGAGGAAGTTTCCGGTCATTGTCAATGGTGGGTTTACCAGTCGCCAAACAGACAAAGTGACCACTCCGCTGAAAGCCCGCGGGTTGGCATTTTCCTATGGCAAAACCAAGTTGGTGATCGTAACGGTGGACAGTTGCATGATGCCAAGGCCCTTGTTGGATGAAGTCAAAACGGTTGCCGCGAAAAAGACAGGTTTGCGAACGGACCACATTCTCATTTCTGCTACCCATACCCACACCGCCGTCTCCTGCATGGGGGCCTTGGGAACACCTTCGGATCCCGTCTATCCACATTATCTCAAAGTCAAACTGGTCGAGACCATTGAGGCTTCGTTAAAAGCCCTGCAGCCTGCGAAAGTCGGTTATGCCAAAATCAACGCTGCCGAGTACACCGCACTGCGCCGTTGGATTCGTCGGCCAGATCGAATTGCCAACGATCCATTTGGCAATCCAACCGTCCGGGCCAACATGCATGCCGGAAAAAATTGGGAGGATGTCACCGGAGAATCCGGTCCCGAAGATCCCGACCTTTCCATGATTTCCGTACAAACGGCCCAAGGCAAACCTCTCGCCGTCATGGCCAATTTTTCCATGCATTATTTTGCCGGGGAGAGGGGACTCAGTGCAGATTATTTTGGCCTGTTTAGTGATGGTTTGAAACAAAAGCTTTCCCCATGCGGAGACTTTGTCGGAATCATGACGCATGGTTGCAGCGGCGACATTTGGCGGCGGGATTATACCAAGCCGGAATCCTGGGATCCCAAACTCAAAATTCAAGACTACGCCAATGCGATGATTGACTTGGCCGTCGAGGCTTTGGAGACCGTGGAATATTCCGTCCCCAGGAATCTCTCCATGGCAGAAAACCGGATGACTTTGAACTATCGGGTTCCTGATCAGCAACGTCTGCAATGGGCACAAAAAATTGTTGATGGGATGGATGGACGACTGCCCAAAACCAAGGAAGAAGTGTACGCCAACGAACAAATCATACTGCATGAGCGTAAGCAGGCAGAGGTCGTGACCCAAGCCGCACGAATCGGAGACATTGGCATTGCCACCACACCCAACGAAACCTACGCCATTACCGGGCTGAAAATCAAAGCCGCCAGCCCGATGAAGCACACCATGGTGATCGAGCTCGCCAATGGAGGCGATGGTTACATCCCACCACCCGAGCAACATTTGTTTGGCGGCTACAACACCTGGCCTGCCCGGTCCGCGGGCTTGGAAGTTTTGGCCGAACCCAAGATCACCGAATCCTGTATCCATCTCTTGGAAACTGTGGCTGGAAAAGCTCGTGAGCGTCCAGAGCAGAGCAGGGGAGCCGGTGCGACAAACATTGCCGGATTGAAACCTTTTGCATGGTATCGTTTGGATGAATTTGCCGGTCCAAGAGCCGTGGATTCCACCGGACAAAACCGGGATGGCATCTACGAATCCCATGTTACCTATTACCTGGAAGGTCCGGATTCCAAGACCTTCTGTGCATCCGGCGAAACCAATCGTGCCGCCATGTTTGCCGGAGGGCGGTTGCGAACGTATCATCCGGATCTCCAAAAAGACTGGTCAGTTTCCCTCTGGTTCTGGAACGGCATGCCGAATGACGCCCGAGAAGTCAGCGGCTGGTTATTGTCACGAGGGCGGGATTATGGAACCGGAGCCAATTCCTTACACCTCGGCATTGGCGGAACAAACGGAAACACCGGGCAGTTAATTCTTCAACAAGGCTCCAACTCGAAAGTCCTCCAATCCGGCCAATCCATCACCCCACGTTGGCAGTGGCAACACCTGGCACTGGTGAAGAAAAACCAAACCATCGAAGTCTACCTCAACGGGAAGAAGGAGATGACTGCCAGCGGCATAACCCTCGCAGACTTTGACCATCTCTTCTTTGGCGGTCGTAGCGACAACCAATTTAACTGGGAAGGCCGTCTTGATGAGATTGCCATCTTTGACCGTGCTCTCCCATCCAGTGACATCCGGACGCTGGCTCAAAGCTTGTCATCTCAATAAAAGCCAATATCCCCTTTCTCACTCAATTTTTCTGAACCCTTCCAATCGCCACATGAAATCCATCACCACCCTCCTCTTTGCCGCATTTTGCCTGAACCTAACTGCTTTGAGTGCTGCTCCCAAGCCCTACACCAGCCCGGTTGTGACCAAGAAAACTCCCGGTCACAAAGTGAAGATCGAGCTCGATATCACCGGAGCGAAAGAACTTATCCTTGAAGTCAACGACGGCGGAAACGGAACCTCCTATGACTGGGCAGACTGGATGGAACCCCGCATCACTGGTCCGAAAGGCGAACTCAAGGTCACGGAACTCATCCGGGCAATACCTCCCAAAGTGGGGCTCAACAAAAACCAGGGAGGCGGACCCCTCAAAGTCGATGGCAAACCTGTGGCTTATGGTATTGGAGTTCACGCCAAATCCACCCTCCGCATCAAACTCCCCCAAGGGTACACCCAATTTCATGCCTACGGCGGGCTGGATGATGGAGGCACAACCCAGAAAGGCAGCACCACCAGCGTACAGTTTGTCGTCTCCACCAATCTTTCCGCACCACCACCTGCTCCGCCTGCTCCACCTCTGAATGTCACCCTGCTCCCCGGTTTTGAAATCGAGCGGCTCTACTCGGTCAACCTCAAGACGGAAGGTTCCTGGGTCGCCCTGGGTCTGGATCACAAAAATCGCCTTATCGCCTCCGACCGCCATGGCGACATGTTTCGCATCACCCCGCATGAAATTGGATGCAAAGACAGCCAAACCAAAGTGGAAAGACTTCCCGTGGATGTGGGCCACGCCAACGGCATTCTCAGTGCCTTCGGCAGCCTCTACGTCACTGGAAAAGGACAGGGCAAAAGCGGCATCTTTCGCCTCACCGATACAAACGGCGATGATCAATACGACAAAGTGGAGCACCTCATCAGCCTTGCCGTTGGTAGCGACCACCATGCTCACGCCCTCGTTCTCAGCCCAGATGGAAAACGGATTGTTCACCTTTCCGGCAACAACACCAATCTCCCCAGCGGTATCGACCTCCGCATGATCCAAGGCCAGGATGAAGACCACCTCCTGCCACGCAGCACTTACTATGGACACAACACAGGCCGCAAAGCCCCAGGCGGCTTCGTCATCAGTTTCCAACCCGACGGGACGGACCTCTGGCTGCATTCTTCCGGCTACCGCAATCCCTACGACTTCGCCTACAATCACCACGGCGAACTTTTCGTTTATGATGCCGACATGGAGTACGACATTGGCGGACCATGGTACCGCCCAACCCGTGTCACCCATGCCATCGACGGTGCCGAATTCGGTTGGCGTTGGGGAGCTGGAAAATGGCCTGAATATTACCCGGACACCGTTGGCGTGGTCACCAACATCGGCCGCGGCAGCCCCACCGGAGTCACTTTCGGCTACGGTGCAAAATTCCCAGCCAAATACCAAAACGCCCTCTACCTTCTGGACTGGACTTATGGACGCATGTTTGCCGTACATCTTCGCCCCGAAGGCTCCACCTACAAGGCCGACTATGAAGTCTTTGCACAAGGTCCGGCCATGCCCATGTCCGACATCGTCATCAACCCCGATGACGGAGCCATGTACTTCACCGTCGGTGGCCGGAAAAGACCCTCTCACCTTTACCGCATTTTCTACTCCGGTAAAGAATCCACCGAAGCCGCCACGCCATGGGAAGACAATTCCACCCAGGCCAAACTCCGCCATGAACGCCGCGAACTGGCTTTTTTACTCGGTGCTGAATGCGAATGTGGAGTGGAAGACTCCTGGCCCTATCTTGATCATGCAGATCGTCTGATTCGCTATACTGCCCGGACCAACATCGAGCACCGCCCCTTAAATCTCTGGGCCGACCTCTACTGGAAAGAAAAGCGCCCCACCGCCATCATCGAAGGTGCCGTCGCCTTGGCTCGCAAAGCAGAGAAGGCTGTCGCGTCCAAAGTCCTTGCCAAATTGGATTCACTCGACTTCGGCAAACTCGCCCTGGAGCAACAACTCGACCTTCTCCGTGCTTATGGTCTCGTCTTCATCCGCCTCGACAAACCTGGAGAATCTACCCGCAAACATCTGACCTCCACACTATCCCCGCTTTATCCATCAGCAAACAATTCCCTCAATCGGGAACTCTGTCAAATGCTTCTCTATCTCGAAGCCCCGGGAGCCGTCAGCAAATCCATTGAGCAACTCCTTGCCTCCCTGACTCAGCCCGACGAAATGTTCTTTGCCTATCACCTTCGCACCACCGGCAAGACCTGGACGGATAAAGACATCCAAGGCTACTTCGGTTGGATCAATCGTGCCAGTAAAGACTCCAACTACATCGGCGGCGGCCATTTCAAAAACTTCATCAAAATGGTCACCAAAGAAACCCTCGCCAGCCTCCACAGAGCCGGTCAGGAATCCGCACGTTCCTTACTGGAAGCCGCCGCTCCACCACCACCTCCTCCCGCAGCTCCCCGACAGTTTGTCCAAGCATGGAAAGTCACAGATTTTCATGATGCCTTCTCCCCCGAAAGCCGTCGCTCCTTCCGTCGTGGAGAAGCCCTCTACCGAGAGCTCTGTGCCGCCTGCCACCTCTTCAAAGGACAAGGCGGAGCCCTCGGCCCAGACCTCACTTCCGTAGGCGGAAAACTCAAACCTGATGGCCTGCTCACTGAGATTCTGCAACCCTCCCTCGTCATCTCCGAACAACACGCCGCCGTGACCATCACCCTCAAAGATGGCACCGTTCTTTTTGGTCGCGAAACCGGCGGAAACGACAAGGAAATCCACCTCGCCACCGACATCACCCAACCCGACAAATCCCGAAGCATCCCTCGCAGCAACATCGCCAAACGCGACGTCTCCAAAGTTTCCCTCATGCCCCCGACGTTGCTCAACAACCTCCAAAAAGAAGAAGTCCAGGACCTCGTCATGTACCTCCTCTCCGGAGGCAACCGCGGCCACAAGTCTTTCCAGCAGTAAAAGGGACAAAAAGGACGGCAGGGGACAAAAAGAGTGTACATTCTTTGTGTCCCGTCCCCAACTCCCTCTATCTAGAGGATTATCCCATTTTCTTCTCCTTGATCCCCGACCTGCTTTGCTGGCACCCCTCCAGGGTGCAGATGTTTGTGGTTGGTTTTCCTGGGGTGTCGCTTCGCTAACCCCAGGCTAATGGCTGTAATCCCTCCGGGATAGTAGCCTGATTTTCCGTGTCCCTTTTCCCCCTCTCCCGAAGTGCTT
>CAYSOI010000023.1:14372-20364 GCA_964432425.1 uncultured Opitutales bacterium
TCCGGGATAGTAGCCTGATTTTCCGTGTCCCTTTTCCCCCTCTCCCGAAGTGCTTGCAGCATTAGTAATAGCCATGTCGCTTTCTTATGTCCTTTGGGTCCTTTTCTCCCTATCCCGGAGGGATTATAGCGCTTAGCCGGAGGTGGCTCGTAATCGAGCCTACCTCCGGTCTTGCCGTCCTCCTCACTTTCCCATCCTGAAGGGATGGCAGCCGAGCTACGGATGGCTCGAATGTCCCTTGCGTCTTTTTTGTCCTTTAGGTCCTTTTCAAATTTCTCTAGTTGGTGAGCCCATGAAAATCTGGCTTCGTTTCTTCTTGGGTGTTGGGGTTTGCTTGCATATTGGGTTTGGCAAAGAGCCTGTGGCGAAGAAGGAGCAGTTGCCGCGGCTGGCTCCGAGTGAGCCGGAGGCCGCGTTGAAAAAATTCCAAATCAAGGATGGGTTTCGGATCGAATTGGCGGCTTCGGAGCCGGAGGTGGTGGACCCAATTTCTATGGCGTTTGATGCGGATGGTCGTCTGTATGTTGTGGAGATGATCGGGTATTCCGAGCATCGGGAGGACAAGCTGGGCCGGGTGAGGTTGTTGGAGGATGTAGATGGAAATGGTACCTACGAAAAGTCGACGATTTTTGCCAAGGGTTTGGCCTGGCCGACAGCCGTGCATTGTTGGAAGGGCGGCGTATTTGTGGTGATGACACCGGATATTCTCTACTTTCGGGATACAGACGGAGATGGTGTGGCTGATGAAAGCCGGGTGATCTTTACCGGGTTTGGAAAAGGACGCTCAAGGTTGAATATGCAGGCATTGCCCAATAGTTTGCGATGGGGGTTGGACAACCGGATTTATGGGGTCACTTCGTCCAATGGGGCGGTATTGACACGGCCAGGTGAGTCATCGTCCAAGCCACTGCATCTCCGGGGCAGTGATTTCTCCTTTGATCCGGAAAACCATTCCCTGCGAATGGAAATGGGGGGCGGTCAGCATGGGGCTTCTTTTGATGATGTTGGGAATCGTTATGTGTGTAGCAACAGCCGCCATATTCAGAGAATTCTTTATGATGCCCGATATGCTGCGAACTCTCGGTTTTCGTTGCCCAATGCACGAATCAGTATTGCCTCGGATGGAGATGCGGCACCGGTCTTTCGCCTCAGCCCGGATGAGCCCTGGCGGATCGTTCGGACTCGTTGGCGAATTGCGGGAAAAGTGCGGGGGCCGGTGGAAGGTGGCGGTCGGGTTTCCGGGTACTTTACTGCGGCGACAGGCGTTACAATTTATCGGGGGGATTTGTTTGGGGAGGAATTTAGGGGAAATGCTTTTATTGCCGATACCGGGAGCAATCTGGTGCATCGGAAAGTTCTGAAGCCGGGTGCGGATGTTTATTCCAAGGCCGTGCGTCCTGAATCTGAACAGGGGACGGAATTCCTGGCTTCGCCTGACAATTGGTTTCGTCCGGTGCAGCTTGCCAATGGACCGGATGGAGCTCTCTACATTTTGGATATGTATCGGGAGGTGATTGAGCATCCGTGGTCTTTGCCAGAGGGCATCAAGTCGTTTCTGGATTTGGACAGTGGTAATGATCGTGGAAGAATCTGGCGGATTGTTCCTGAAGGTCACAAGCCTTGTTCCGTGCCGAAATTATCCAGAGCCAGTTCTCGTGAATGGGTGGGTCTTTTATCGAGCCGGAATGCATGGATTCGGGAGACGGCTTCGCGTCTATTATATGAACGTCAGGATGCCTCGGTTGTACCAGAGCTTTCGCAGTTGGCGAAGGATGGGAGGGAGCCTCTTGGGCGTTTGCATACGTTGTATGCTTTGTCCGGGTTGGGAGGTTTAACAAAGGGTCATGTGCTGGAGGCGTTGCGGGATGAGGTTCCGTTTGTGAGGCTACATGGGTTGAGGTTGTCGGAAATGTTTTTGCTTCAGGGACAAGATGCGGAGTTGTCGGAAGCCGTTCTGAAGTTGGCGAATGATGCGTCCATCCAAGTCCGGTATCAATTGGCTCTCACTCTGAGTCTGGTCGAGTTGCCGGGGGAAGTGGAGGTTTTGGTTTCGATGATGGCTAAGGCTTCCGGAGCAACTTTGGAAACTGCGGTTCTCCATGCTCTCTCCACTCAGGTCGATGAGCTCTTCGCTTATTGTAAGGAACAGGGTGATCTTGAAACTGCTCAGGTACTTACCCTGGCATCTTCTTTTCTGGAAAATGGGAATGCTTTGAGCACTTTGAGAAAACCGCGTGTCCAATACCTGCGAGACTTGGCATCTTCCATCTGCCAAGAGGCTCAGCAGCCTTCGGAGGATCGTTTAAAGTCGGCTCAACTTCTCAGTGTCTTGGACGCGAAGAGGGCAGTGCGGCACCTGAAGTCCTTTCTGGATTCGAAAGAAAGTTCTCTTCAAATGGGGGCCGTTTCAACCTTGCTTCGGCTTCAGCCTGAAGGAATTGGAGAAGAGCTTTTGACGCGTTGGAAATCTCTATCTCCTCAGGCTCGGCAAGCAGTCCTTGCCTTTTCCTTGAGATCCGAAAAGGAAGTGACCCATCTTCTTACCGCGATGGAAACCGGGCGAATTCAGGCCGAGGAACTGAATGCGTCTCAAAAGTCCTCACTGCGAAATGTAAAAAATGAGAAGTTGCGGAGTCGGGCGGTGGCTTTGGTGGGAAAGGGCATTTCAACGCCGAAGCAGGAGCCACGGTCGAAGGTGATTGAGCATTATCTTCCTGCCTTGAAGTTGAAAGGCGTAGCGTCCCGGGGAATGGAGACTTTTCAGCAGCGTTGTGCCCTCTGTCACAAGGTACAGAATCGTGGGCACGCCCTTGGTCCGGATGCTTCCATCATGAAAGCTGGTGGCCGGGAGAAGATTCTGTCCAATTTGATCGATCCGAACCGGGAAATTGCAGCTGATTTTGAAGCCTACCATGTTCGAACTCAGGACGGAGTGCATCTTGGGTTGCTTGGTAATGAAACGCCTACGCATTTGACGATTCGGTTTCCTTCCGGTCAATCGGTTACACTTCTTCGAAAGGAAGTTCTGGGCATGAACAGTTTCGGGCGTTCCATTATGCCTGAAAACCTGGAAAAGGGACTCAGCCATCAGGACATGGCCGATTTGCTGGAGTTTCTGATGACGCAGTAGCGGTGTGGAGGATGAAGGCAAATGGAACAGGAAGCTAAAGTCCAAAAGCAAAGTTTTCCCCATCCTTCACTTTGATAGGCTTTTTTGTGACGTTCTTACCAATCGATCGGTTCGACACTGCCCAAGGTCGGGCAAGCATTTGGGTTTCCATCCCTCGTATAAGCCCTCTACGACCTATCGGCGTTTCGGGTGTCAGCGTTCCTTTATTCAACAGCAGAAAATAGTTCTTCGTGTGAAGTCCCGGCATGGGGTTTTTCTCACAAATGGGCACGGGATATCATTTTTTCAGTGACGTAATGATGTTTTGGTCTAATTCCTTCTAACCCAAGCCCCCCCTTTGCGACTGCATGCCTGAAACTGAAAAGCACTATTTGGAGAAGGAACTCTATGAACGCATGCAGTCGGATTCGATGCTGTTTGAGTTTCTGGTTTCGAGTTCTCTGGATGGGCTGTGGTATTGGGATTTGGAATCGCCGGAGCATCAATGGATTCATCCCAGAATCTGGGAGATATTAGGATATGATCCCGCCTCCATGGAGCACAAAGCTTCTGCGTTGCAGGCATTGCTTCACCCCAAAGATGCTCCATTCACTCAGGCCAACCTGGAGAAGCATTGTGAAGATCCCGAGCATCCCTACGATCAAGTGGTTCGGTATGTGCATGCGGATGGTTCCACGGTTTGGATTCGTTGCCACGGCATTGCGATTCGGGATGAATCCGGGAAGCCGATCCGTATGCTTGGGGTTCACGACGAATTTACTGACCTCAAGGAGACCGAGAAGAAGCTCCTGGAAACTCACAAGGAATACCGGGCGTTATGGGAAGATGCTCCGGTGATGCATGTTCAGGTGGACCCAAAGACGGCGGGGATCAAGAAGTGCAACCACAATTTGGCCGAACGCCTGGGTTATGAATCCGTAAATGATCTTCTGGGTCGCTCTGTGCTGTCCTTGTACCATGAGGATTGCCTGCCTGAGGCCAGAAAAGCTTTTCAGAAATTTGCTGAAACTGGACGTGTGGAGAATGCTGAACTGATACTCAAAACTGCCGCCGGTGATCCGGTGCCGGTGATTCTGAATGTGGCCGCAGTTCGGGATGGTGAGGGCAAGATTTTGCACAGTTGCTCTACATGGGTAGATATCTCGGATTTAAAGCAAGCCCAGGAAATGCTTCGGCTTACCCAGGAGCGTTTTCGCCTTTTCATGGATCACAGCCCCTTGCTGGCCTGGATCAAAGATGAGAATCTTGCCTTGCAGTATGTAAACTCTGCTTTTGAGAAACATCGGGCCATTTCTTCTGAAACCGATATGGGAAGCAAGTATTCCGAGCTGGTCCCTGGGGGTCTTGCAGAGCAGGTCGAGGAGACAGATCGCCGGGTTCTCGATAACCTGGAAGTGGTCGAGCAGATGGAGGACCACTTCAATGCGGAGGGAAAGATGGGAAAATGGTTGGTGTTTCGCTTCCCAATTCCTGGGCCAGATGGAGCACAATGGGTGGCTGGCACGGCTCTGGATATTACCGAACACCAGCGCCTGGAGTGGGAGAACCGTATTACCAGTTTTGGGCTGGAGCGGGCGGCTGCCGCTTTTTTCCTGGTCAACTCCAAGGCCCGCATCCTGAGGGTCAATGCCGCTGCCTGTAAACAATCCGGGTTTTCTCAGGAAGAGTTTCAAGCCATGACCGTGCATGATATTGATCCTGATGTTCCGGTAGAAGCGTGGGAAGGTCATTGGACTGAACTTAGGAAAGAGAAATTTCTGCGCTTTGAATCCCATCACCTTCGCAAAGATGGCTCTGTTTTCCCTGTAGAAATCGAATCCAACTTCATTGAGTTTGAGAATGAGGAATATGCATTGGGATTTGTGCGGGACATTACAGAACGCTTTCAATTGTCCGAGCAGCAGAAAAGACTACAGAACGAGCTGGAAAACAAGGTCGAGAAACGAACCGAAGACTTGGAAAAAGAGCGTTTGGCCGCTCTGGAGCTGGCCCATGAAAATCGCCTCAGTGGCTTTGGGTTGGAACACGCCGCCATTGCCTTCTTTCTTATCAACCAGGATGGCCAAATTTTACGAGTCAATGCCGCCGCTTGTGAAGAAACAGGGTTTTCCAGAGAAGAACTTCTTGAGAAGACTGTTTTTGATCTCGATCCGGAATTTCCCAAAGAGAGTTGGGCCAAGCATTGGGAGGAATTGAAGAAGCTCAAATTTCGACGATTTGAAGCCAGTCATCTACACAAAGATGGCAAGAAAGTACCGAAGGAAATTGACGGCAATTATGTAGAGTTTGAGGGCCAGGGTTATCACTTTGCCTTTGTCCGGGACATCTCGGAACGTCGCCAATGGGCCAGAAGTCAGGAACATTTGCAGGCCGAACTTGAAAAGCGGGTTCAGGAACTATTGAACCAGAGGCGGTCCGCCCTGCAGTTGGCGGATGAAGCTGATGAAGCCCGCTCGAGAGCAGAGGCGGCAGAGAAGGAATTGACAGAGGTGGCCGACCAATTGGCGTTGCCTCATGGAGAAACCACGGCATCGCCAGAGCCGATTCATATCGACGAACTTACGCTTTCAGATGAGATGGCTGTGGGACGGCAGATACGTGCACTTTGCAAGCAGTATGATACTCTCGAAGGCTATGCCACGGGGCTTCTTCAATTCCTTTTTGACCACTTTCAGGATGAGAAAGATGATCCGGCCTTTGGTCTTCTCCAGTTACACCTGACCAGTTCCTTTTCGAATTTGAAACCTGGACAGCAGGAAACGGTCCGAAAGATGCTTCCTGATGCCAAAAATGGATTGCCCTGTCTCAGTCTGGAGGCTTCCTGCCTTCGACCCGAATGGGAGTTTCTTGCCAATTCCTTTG
>CAYSOI010000023.1:20464-21562 GCA_964432425.1 uncultured Opitutales bacterium
AGTCTGGAGGCTTCCTGCCTTCGACCCGAATGGGAGTTTCTTGCCAATTCCTTTGAGGCTGCAATCCCTCTTACTTCCGAGACCTTTGCTGATCAATATTTTCCATTGGCGACTCTTCTTTCACAATTAAACCACAACTTATTAAACGTCGATTCCCGGGACTCCCATTTCCATCACGAAGGAGTGGCTGCCATTCATGTGCAGCAAGCCAACCACGTACATTCTCCCCCTCATGATTCCTCTGAAAACATGGAGCCTAAACTGGAGTCACTTGTGGGGTTTGGGGATTACCTTCTGGAGGACACTCATTTTCTTTTGACTGCCTATACCTGCACTCCACTGAGCCCGGAATCGGCCCGCTTTTTTGTACACCTTTCCCACAGTGTTCGCATTGGCATCCTTCACTTCATCAAACACCACCGACGGACCTTTACCCAGATACAGGCCGTGGACTCCCTTTTGCGAGGTCACGAGGTCTTTTCGACAGAGCAGGAAGGCCGGCTTCTGAGTACGATGTCGGCATTGACTCAAAGCAACGACGAACTCCGTCGAAGCAATGATGAACTCGATAAGTTCGCTTTCGCGGCATCACATGATCTGAAGTCTCCCTTGTTTGCGATTCAATCCCTCGTCAATATGATCAAAGAGGACATGGGTGAAGACCTGCCTCATGAAGTGGAGAGGAATTTTGATCGTCTTCAGCGAAGAGTGTATCACATGGAGGATTTGCTGGATGCACTGCTCAACTATTCCCGTATCGGTTATGTGGAAGATGCCCCCAGTGAGGTCCGGTTGCGGGATTTTTTCAAAGCGGTGATGGGTCTTCTGGACATTCCCAGAGGGGTCACCATCGAACTCCCTGAGGAAATGCCTACCTTAATAGCCCCCAAAGGGGCATTGCTTCGAGTCTTTACCAACTTGATGAGCAATTCCATCAAGCATGGAGGCCGGGCCGACCTGAACATCGAGATTGCCTGTGAAGATTTGGGTGAATTTTACTCCTTCACCATCTCCGACAATGGTATTGGCATTCACCAGCAACATCACGACAAGGTCTTTGAAATGTTCAAGTCTCTGGAGGCAAAACACCTGGGCGGA
>CAYSOI010000024.1:0-8683 GCA_964432425.1 uncultured Opitutales bacterium
GGAAGGTGGTCTGGGGTTGGTAGCCGAGGAGTTTTGTGGTTTTGGAGATGTCGGCCCAGGTTTGGGGGACGTCGCCGGGTTGTTCGGGGTGTTGGTCGATGATGGCTTTTTTGCCGAGGGCTTGTTCGATCGTTTGTACCATTTCGGCGAGGCTGATGGTGCGGTCGTTGCCGAGGTTGAGGATTTCGAAGGGGGAATCGGTGTAGTGGATGGCGGCCCGGATGCCGGAGAGGATGTCTTCGATGTAGGTGTAATCGCGTCGGGTGCTGCCGTCTCCGAAGAAGGGGATGGATTCCCCGGCCAGGATCATTTTGGCGAATTTGTGGATGGCAAGGTCGGGGCGTTGACGGGGGCCGTAAACGGTAAAGAAGCGCAGGGCGATGAAGCGGATGTCGTAGAGTTTGGAGTAGACGTGGCCAAGGCCTTCGCAGGCCAGCTTGGTGGAGGCGTAGGGGGATATGGGCTGGAGGTTTTCGGTGTCTTCTTTCCAGGGGACTTCGGGGTTGATGCCGTAGACGGAGGAGGAGGAGGCGAAGACGAATTGTTCGATGTTGCAGGTTTTGGCGAACTCCAGGAGGTGGAGGGTGCCTTTGACATTGGTGTCGTAGTAGCCGATGGGGTCAGCAATGGAGGGGCGGACTCCGGCTTTGGCCGCAATGTGGATGATGGCGTGGACGGGGCTGGCTACGTGGTCTGCGGCGTGAAGGTCGCGGATGTCGGTCTGGAGCCAGGTGAAGTTGGGATGGTCGACGATTTTGGCGATGTTCTGGCGTTTGACGGCCGGGTCGTAGAAGGGGTCCAGGTTATCAATGATGGTGACCTGGTGGCCGTCTGCGAGTAAGCTTTCAGTGAGATGGCTGCCGATAAAGCCAGCACCGCCGGTAACAAGATAATGCATGATGTTTTTATGAATTTTTTAACCGCAGATTGGCACAGATGAGCACAGATGGATTCTACGTAGGATTGGAAAGAATGAGTCGTTTGTATTCTAGTTTTTGAGATCCAAAATTAATGAGTAAAGCTCGTTTCCGGGAAGTGGCTTTCAAGTAATGGAGTGTTTGGGCAAACTCAATATCGGAGAGTCTTTGAATGGCTTTTAATTCTACAATAATGCTTTGGTAGCAAAAGAAATCTGCCCGATAGGGAGTACCTAATTGGATGCCTTTGTAAAGGATGGGAATGGGATGCTCCCGAGTCGAGGGTATGTTCCGGCAGGTAAATTCATGTTCCATGGCATCCTGATAAACCTCTTCCAGAAACCCTGGGCCCAATTCATTGTGGACTTCCATGGCGGCTCCGATGATTGCGTAGGTTTGTGGATCTTGTTCCGCCATTATCTGCGTTGATCTGCGAAGATCTGTGGTTTCACCCTTTGGAGAAATATTTCAAGACTTTGTCGAGGGGCCAGGTATTGAGGATGTTTTCGGGGGTGAGCCAGCCTTTTCGGGCGGCGTAGATGCCGGTTTGTAGGAAGTCGAAGTGTTCGGTGGCATGGGCATCGGGGTTGATGCTGCAGAGGAGGCCTTTTTCGGCGGCTTTTCGCCAGTGTCGCCAGTCCATGTCGAGGCGTTGGGGGTTGGCGTTGAGTTCGATGATGGTGTGGTTGGCGATAGCGGCGTCGATGATCTTCTGGATGTTGATGTGGCTGGCTTCCCGGCGCAGGAGGAGCCTTCCGGAGACGTGGCCGAGCATGTGGACGTAGGGGTTTTCGATGGCGGTGATGATGCGTTGGGTGAGGGTCTCTTCGTCTTGGGTGAGGCCGGCGTGAATGGAGGCAACGACGTAGTCGAGCTCTTTGAGGAGGCTGTCTTCAAAGTCGAGTTTGCCGTGGTTGAGGATGTCGACTTCGGAGCCGGCGAAGATGTGAACTTTGAAGTCGCCGGAGGCATTGAGTCGGCGGATTGCCTCGATTTGGCGGGTGAGCCTTTCTTCGTCGAGTCCGTTGGCCTGGAAGCTGGATTTGGAGTGGTCGGAGATGCCGACATATTCCCAGCCTTTGTCCTGAGCGGCTTGTGCCATTTCTTCAAGGGTGCTGCGTCCGTCGGAGGCGGTGGTGTGGTTGTGGAAGCAGCCTCTGAGGTCTGGCTCAGTCACGAGTTTGGGGAGGGGGGTATCCTGAGCGGCGGCTTCGATTTCGCCTTGGCCTTCCCGCATTTCGGGGGGGATGTATTGCAGGCCGAGGGCGGCAAAGATGTCGGCTTCGGAATTGGCAGGGATGGAGCCTTCGCCCCGTATGTCTTCCTGTTCTTCGGAGGTTCGCAGGCCCCATTCGCTGAGGTGGAGGCCTTTTGTCAGGGCCAGTTGCCGCATTTGGACGTTGTGGTTTTTGGAGCCGGTAAAGTGGTGAAGGGCGAAGAAGTATTGTTTGGGTGGGACAACGCGGAGGTCGGCCTGGAGGCCATCTTCGAGCCGGATGCTGGATTTGGTGTCTCCATGAGAGGTGACTTCGGCAATGCCTTCCTGCGAGGTGAACCAGGCCATGATCGGGGCGGGGTCGGTGGAGGCGACGAGGAAGTCGAGGTCTCCAACGGTTTCCATGCCTCTGCGGAGGCTGCCAGCGGATTCGGCTTTTTCTACCTGGGGCAATTCAAGGAGTCCGGGCAGGATGCGGTCGGCGACTTTCCGGGCTTTCCACCAGAGGTGCCGGGCACTGTAGGCTTCACGGTTTTTGATGCCGATGAGGATTTTTTCCTGACTTTTGGGGCCGAATCCTTTGAGGGGGGCGACTTGGTCGGTCTCGCAGGCTTGGGTGAGGCTTTCGATGGAGTCGATGCCGAGAGCTTCGTGGAGGGCTTTGATTTTTTTACCACCTAATCCTGGGATTTCCAGGAGTTCCAATAATCCGGCGGGTACGGAAGCCCGGAGGTTGTCGTAGTATTCGAGTTCTCCGGTTTCGTAGAGGGTTTGAATTTTTTCGGTGAGGGCTTTGCCGATGCCTTTGATGTCTCCGAGGCGGCCTTCTTCGATGATGGTGCCGAGGTCTTCTTCCAGCGTTTGCAGGGTACGGGCTCCACTGATGTAGGCACGGGTTTTGAAGGGGTTCTCGCCTTTGATTTCGAGTAGCGTTGCGATTTGCTCCAGTATTTGGATGATGTCCTTTTTATCCATGGGCGGGAGTCTGCCAAAAGTTGCAGGGGGACATCAAGGTAATCCTCAGCCGAGGTCATAAAGTGGTCGGGAAGACAGGATTCGAACCTGCGACTTCCGGCTCCCAAAGCCGGCACTCTGGCCAGACTGAGTTACTTCCCGATCACTTGATATTTCCTGCTAATGCAAGAAAAGAGGGGCGTAAAGATGGCCGGATGGAAAAAGGTGTCAATCTTTTCCGGTGGGCTGTACGTCACTTTGTGTGAGTTCGCCATGCAGGGCTTTGACGGATTCCAGAAAAGCGGGCTCAATGTCCATGCGGTTTTCCACGGTGTTGCAGGCATGGATGACGGTTCCGTGATCCCGCCCGCCAAAGATTTCGCCGATTTCTTTGAGGGAGAGATTGGTGAGGTTGCGGCAAAGATACATGGCGATTTGCCGGGGTACGGCAATTTTGTTGGGTCGGCGAGGGCCGGTGAGGTCGGAAATTTTGAGGTGAAATCGAAAGGCGACTTGTTTTTGAATTTCCTCCGGGGGGATGGAATTGTGTTGTTCTGCTTCTTCCTGAAGGATGTCGCCGAGGATCTGCTGGGCGAGGGGAAGATCGACGACTTCGTTCTTTTTGAGTTTTTGCAGATGGCCGAGGCAGTTGAGGGCTCCTTCGAGTCGTCGGATGTTGGCTTGAATGGATTCGGCGAGGAAGGAGGTGACTTCGGGGTCGATTTTCACCTGGAGTTGCTCGGCCTTGGCTTGGAGAATTTGGAGCCGGGTGTCGTAGTCGGGGCGGTTGATGGCAGGGGTCAACCCGGTTTGAAATCTTGCAATGAGGGCTCCTTCGAGTTGAGGAATTTGGGAGAGGGGGCGGTCACTGGTGAGGAGGATTTGCTTGCCGTGTGTGTGGATGTCGTTGAAGAGGCGATAGAATTCTTCCTGCATGGTGGGGTTTCGGGCCAGGAACTGGACGTCGTCAATCAGGAGGATGTCGGTACTGCGGTAGTTTGAGCGAAATCGGTGAAGAGTGCGTTGTTGGGTCGCCTGGACCAGGTCGTCGATGAATTGCTCAGTCGTGCGGTAGAGAATCTGCAGGTTGGGAAAGAGTTTGTGGGCCTCCTGAGCGCAGGCATGAAGGAGGTGGGTTTTGCCGAGGCCGGTTTCGCCGTGGATGCAGATGGGGTTGGCGTAGGTGCCGGGGTTGTGGGCGGCAGTGATGCAGGCCAGTTGGGCGGATTGATTGGATTCGGCGGTGACAAAGGTTTCAAAGGTGTAGTCCGGATTGAGTTTTCGGAGGGAGTCCTGGCCGACTTGCACATGGTTATTGAGGGAGTGATTGTTTTTCTTTTTGGCTTTGTGCGGCAAGTTTTTGGCCGAAGCATACTCCACAGTGACCAGCATCGGGCGGTTGGTGAGCTGTTGAATGGTTTCTTCAATCAGGTGGATGTAATTGTCCTGCAGCCAGATGGCGGCAAAGGAATCATCGGTTTGGAGAGTCAAGCTATCCTGGGTGGGTTCGGTTGGGGTTAAGTTTTTGAACCAGTTGTCATAAATCTCGCTGGAAACCTGCCTGCGCAGCTCTTCTGTGGCTGCTTTCCAATAGCTGGGTTTTGTATCCGGTTGATCCATAAAATTTTCCCAGATCCTGTGAATTATCCACAAGCTGTCCACATCCCTTTATGGAAATGTGAATAAAGCTGGATTGGCCCTTGATTTAGAGGATTGTAGAGGGGCTTTCTCCCTTTTCACAATGTTGCAAAGCGGTGACAGGGGAAATCTGCAACCTGATGTTCAAAAAATGAACAATCTCTTTATTTATGGGGGTTGGGAGCAAGTTCTGGTCAAAGAGGACAAGTTGTCACACTTGTTACGAACCTGGGACTTTTCCTCGTCAAGCAAGAATCTTTTTTCCACATGCCGATGGGTGGGTGGAAGAGTCCAATGAGGGCCTGTTTATGGGGAGATGCCGGTGTTACGGACAAGTTATCCACAGGGTTTTGCCGATAAGTTTTTCTGGCTTTTTTTTCGGCAGTCGATCTCAGCAAACCTTACCCTTTAAATGGGGGTGTGGTATCCTGCACGGCACTGAGCTTTCGGAGCAACAATTCATTGAATTCTTTTGCGGCATCGTGACCAGAGAGCTTTTGTGCCTGAACCATTGCTGCCACTTCTGCCAATCTGGCCATGTCACGGCCCGGACGAACGGGGATTTCCATGTGCGGTACTTTAATGCCGAGGATTTCCTCATAGTCCTGAGACAGTCCTGTACGCTCCTCATTCATGCCTTCTTCCCAGTAGGTGAAGGTGATAATAAAATCGATTCGCTTTTCCTGGCGTACTGCCCGGATGCCAAACAGATCGCGGATGTTGATGATGCCAATGCCGCGACACTCCATAAAGCCCCACCACCGCATGTCGGGAAGCTGGCCCACCAAATCGTGATCATTGACGAGACGGATTCTGACCCGGTCGTCCGCCACCAGGCTGTGGTTTCTTTCAATCAAGGCCAATGCACATTCACTCTTTCCCACGCCGCTCTTACCTCGAATCAATGTGCCGATGCCACGAATATCGAGGAGGGTGCCATGGACCGTTGTGTACGGTGCCAACTTTTCTTCGAGACGTACCGTGGCATGGGTCACGAAAAGTTTTGAACTCAGGGGCGTTTGAATGAGTGGAATCGAATACTCATTTGTAATCTTGAGCATGTTCTCCGGTGGAGGGGTTTCTCCGCTGACAATGAGGCAAGGAATGTCTCTCTCCGCAAAGGCACGCAGGAATTCTGCCTGCTTGTCCTGGCTCATTTCTTCAAAAAACGCCATCTCCCCTGCCCCGAAGAGCTGAATCCGCTGATTGGCGAAATACTTGTAGTGCCCAACCAGAGCCAATGCCGGACGATTGACACTGCGTTCGCCAATGACCTTATCCAATCCATCTTCACCCGCCAGAATGGTCATCTGAAGCTCTTTCTGGAAGGACTCGTAAAACTCTCTCACGGAGATACTGTCTGGATTAACGACTTTGGGCTTATACGGCATAGCGGCAGAGAGAGGGTTCAGCAGGAGGCGTTATCATTGGCCTCATCAGAGAGTTTAGCAATGGCGGAGAGGGTGGGATTCGAACCCACGGTACCGTTGCCAGCACACCTGATTTCGAGTCAGGCACATTCGTCCACTCTGTCACCTCTCCGGTGTGGAAAATGTTAAAGGTCGGTCAGGTTGAAGAAGTGGAAGGGAAAGAACAACTTTAAAAGCGAGGGAGGGAGGGCTTGGGGTAAGGAATCTCCTCAGCGGTTGGCGTAGAATGCATCGATTTTTTCGGCTACGTCCCGGTAGCCAATATCGGCGGAGTAGACTTGTTTGTATTCGGTAATGGCTTGTTCCGGCTTGTTGTCCATTTCGTAACAGGAGGCCAATTCGTAGATGATCTCCTTCTTTTGGTCATTCATTTGAGCGACTTCGGTTTTGGCCATTTCAAGTTGCTCGGCGGCCATGTCGTAAAAGTGCTTCCCTTTGTAGGCCCGACCCAGGTAAATGAGGCACTCTACGCGGTTTTTGGGGCTTCGTAGGCCGAGCTGCAGAGGCTGAATGGCATCATCGACATAATCCATTTCAAAGAGGAGTTTTCCGAGGTTGAACTGATAGCCGTAATCGTTGGGATACTTTTCCACCATCCGGGCGGCTTCGTGGTAACGGTACTCCATTTCCTCGTGCCTGGCTTGATCGAGATACTCCTGTAATTCCTGGTTCTCCGGGTCTTCTTCGAGTTGGGCCACCATTTCTTCAATGGCCTGGCCCATCCATTCCAGGGTGTACTGAGATTCCGCTTCTTCGAGGGTGACGTCGGCTTTGCCGGATTCGAGTTCCCGGGCGTAGCCAATCCATTCTACTGCGGAAGCCAGATCTCCGAGCTTGCGATAACTGCTGGCGATTTCCCGATAGTTACTCAAATCGTTGGGTTTTTGATCTACCCGGATCTTGGCCCGTTCGATCAGGTCGACCAATGCGTCGTCGTCATTGACGTTTCGAGCCGCTTGTTCCAGAGCTACCGCTTCGTCCTGGTCTTTGAGTTTGGAGCGAAAGTCGTCGTCGCCTTCCCAATTGCCTTTATCCATGGACTGGGCAACGGAGGCTTGTTTTACCAGTTCCTGTGCGTCACCATCGCCAGCATTTTTCTGGAAAACATGATTCCCGATCTTGATGGCATCTTCATAGCGTTTGAGGGTCAGGTATACGTGGCCTAATTCTTTGAGGTTTTCGTAATCTTCGGGGTCCAACTGTCGGGCCACGTCGAGGGCGTAGGCCGCGGTGTTGTAGAGTTCCAGAATGTTGGCAGCTTGGCCCAGGAGTTTGTGGGCCTGCACATTTTTGGGATTATCCGTCAGCATTTTTTCCGCCTGGGCCATGGCTTTGAGCGGGTCTTTTTTCAATACGGAACCCATCATGAGCGGTGGAACCGTAACCCCTTTCAGAAATCCTTTTCCGGTGGCGGCCTTGGCCTTGTCCATCTGTGCTTTACGAAGAATCTTGCGAACTTCAAGGCAACCGGGATTGGCATTGAGAATGTTCAGGGCAATCTGTATCGCGTAGTCAGGAGTGCCACGTTGTATACTGGTTTTGGCTTTGTCCACCTGAGCACGCAGGCGTGGGTCAAGCTGCTTGAGATCGATTTCCTGAACTTCGTTTTCTTCCGGTTCCATTATGCGAGGATGGGGCTTTGTTTTTCGAGTTTACGCTTGGGGGCTGGACAAGGTTGAAATTGCGGGTCGCTTGTCAATTCCAATGCTACGAATTCGTGACGGGGAGGTGCTTTTCGATGAGATATCGCAGGGCGTTCATGGTTTGCTCTGCAAGTTTTGTTTCCATGGCTTCGACCAGGAGGCGGACTTTGGGTTCGGTCCCGGAGTAGCGGACCAGTACCCTCCCCTGTTGCTCTAAGTGGTCAGTAATCTTCTGGAGGCCTTTCTGTAGGTCTGGCAGGGATTCCAAGGGTGGTTTTTCGAGGGCCTGGAGGTTGCAGGTGACTTGTGGAAAGAGGGTGATTTGCTTGCGGAGTTCGGAGAGGGGTTTTCCGGTATTTTGGCGAAGGTGGAGAAGTTCGATCACGGCGTGGAGGCCGCAGCCGGTGGGGAGTTGGTCGGCAAGGATGTAATGCCCGGAGGGTTCGCCGCCGAGGGTGAGGTTTTTGGCGAACATTTCTGTGGTGACATTGCGGTCGCCTACATCGGTACGCAGGAGGGAGATCCCCTGCTGTTTGAGGGAGTGCTCCAGGCCAGCGTTACAGAGGATGGTTCCTGCGAGAGTGTCACTGGGCAAGGTGCCTTGAGATTTTCTGTGGAGTGCCAGGATGCCAAGAAATTCGTCACCGGTCAGGAGTTCTCCATTTTCGTCGCACACGATGACGCGGTCGCCATCTCCGTCGTGGGCGATGCCGATTTCAGCTTCCCCTGATTTTACGAGTTCGACCATTTTTTCGGGGTGTTCGCTCCCGATCTGGTTGTTGATTTGTTCGCCGTCCGGGATTTCTCCGATCTGGACCAAGGTGGCCCCCAGTCTTTGCAAGACCTCTGGCGTGGTGTGGCATGTCGCACCGCAGGCAGTATCCA
>CAYSOI010000024.1:8783-21484 GCA_964432425.1 uncultured Opitutales bacterium
AGGGCTTCGGCGATGGGTTCGAGGAGGTCTTTGCTGAATACACCCAGCAGTTGGTAGGCGGGTTTGCCTGGATTGATGAGAGGCCCCAGGAGATTGAAAATGGTTCGTTTGCCTTCGGCCCCGAGTGCTTTGCGGACTGGCATGATCTCCTTGAAGGCTGGATGGTGAGCCGGAGCAAACAGGAAGGTGAAACTCAGTGCCTCCAGTGCTTCGGCATGCTTGTCTATTGGGAGATCCAGGGGAATGCCTAATCTTTCCAGGAGGTCCGCACTGCCGCACTTGGAGGTGAGAGAGCGGTTTCCGTGTTTGAAAACAGGAATCCCCGCGGCTGCCAGAACAAATGCCGTCGTTGTCGACAGATTGAAGCTGCCGGATTTATCACCTCCAGTACCGCAGACATCAATAGCCCTGGCCCGAAATTTCTCGATACCAGGATCTGTGGCCAGTTCCCGAAAGGTTTCAGCAAAGGAGGAGATTTCCTCTGGGGTTTCCCCCTTTTCGGTCAGAGAAACCAGAAATTCCTTTTTCTTTTCCGGGTGTACTTCTGCCGAGGCCAGCAAATTGGCAGCGGCTTGGCCTTCTTCAGGAGAGAGGTCTCCCCTGTTGATTAATTTTTCTGTGAGTTCACTCAGTTTTCCCTTGCTCATGGTGTGGTCTCAGTGGTTTGTAGTGTAGCCCTCTGTGGGCTCAAGTAATTTTTAATTTGTTGAGATGTCTTTATTGGATGCGTTTTGGTTGGGCTTGATTCAAGGCTTAACGGAGTTTCTGCCTGTTTCTTCTTCAGGTCACCTTGCATTGGCCAAGTCTATTATGGGGCTGGATGCTGATGGTGAGGAGTTTACGGCGTTGGTGGTTTTTGTTCATTTAGGTACGGCCTTGAGTGTATTGACGATCTACCGGCAGGAAGTTGGGGCGATGGTTTATCATTTCTTTGCCAGTTTGCGGAAACCACCGGGAAAATGGTTGCCTGAATATCGGCGGAACAAGCACTTTCGAAAAGGAATTCTGATTTTGGCAACCTTGGTTCCAACCGGCATCGCCTTTATCTTTGTGAAAGATTTGGTGGAAGCCACTTTTGAAGAACCAAGGTGGGTTGGGGGCTTCTTGATTGTCACGGCGGTCTTGTTGACCCTGACCATGCTGCGAAAGCATCCTCATGGCCACATGACCATGGGACGTGCACTCCTGGTGGGTATGGCTCAATCGTTTGCCATGCTGCCGGGCATTTCCCGCTCGGGTTCAACCATTGCGGCGTCTCTCTATTTAAATGTAGAGCGGGAGGAAGCGGCCAACTTTTCTTTCCTGATGGCGATTCCTGTGATTTTGGCGGGTGCTTTAATCGAAGGCAAAGACTTGCTGGATAAAGGAATCAGCTCCGACAAATGGTTGGCGATCCTGGTCTCCACCATCGTGGCCTACTTCAGCGGGCTTGTTGCCATACGTCTAGTGCTGCACTTCGTCCGCCGGGGAAAGTTGCAGTACTTCGCCGTGTATTGTGTGATCGCCGGCGGCCTAGCTTTATGGCTGCTGTGATGAAATAGGCCCTATAGGTCGTATAGGACTTATTTTTGCCAGGTTTCTGTTACTTGGAAGTCATGATGTAGACGCCGTCCCAATCGTCTCCCGGAGGGTTCTCCCGCATGGCACGGACCCGCTCGATGAGAATGTGAGAAGGATTGTCTTTCACCCCTGGTGTAATGCCGGGTTTGTTGGGCTCCAGTGGCATGGCCTTTTCAAAGAGGGATTCAGCTTTATCCCAGTCTTGTTTGAGATAGTTATCGATACCTTGCTGGAAGAGGTCGAGGCAGTCTTTGGCCTCCTGGTCCAGATGGTCCCAGAAGCCGGTGACTTCATACATTTCCACGGGTTGGGTACGGCCCTTCACCACGATTTTGTCGAGGTAACGGTAGGCGATGTCGTCCTTGGTCGCTTTGGCTGCGTGGTAGCAATCTTCGGTAATCATGATGTAGGCTCCATAGGCCTTGGCTCCGGATTCGGAACGGGCTGCCAAGTTGACCATGTCACCCATCATCGTGTAGTTGAAGCGGTCCAGGGCTCCCATGTTACCAACCGTGGCGGTACCTGTGTTCAGACCGATCCGGGTCTGCATCAGGCTGACAATATCCGGCCATTTGTCGCCTTCGGATTTCCATTTTTCCCGTAGCTCAATTTGTTTCATCTGCATGCGAACTGCAGTTTTGACGCCTTGGTAAGCATGGTCATCCATGGGGATTGGTGCTCCGTACATGGCCACGATGGCGTCCCCGATGTATTTGTCGAGTGTGCCCCGCTCTTCCTGAAGGATGTCAGTCATGGCCGTGAGGTATTCGTTCATGAGGTCAACGAGTCCGGTCGGAGTCAGTTTTTCGGAGAAAGCGGAGAAGGACTGGACGTCACTGAAGTAGGCGGTGATTCGTTGTTCCTCACCACCCAGTGAGGGCTCTTCTCCGGATTCGACCATTTGCTCCACGAGGTCGGCGGAAACATACGATCCAAACATGCCTTTGATCCGCCCTTTGGCCTTTTCTTCGATGATGAGTTTTACTGCGAGACCTATGAAGGTGCAGGAGATGGCGGAGCCAAATGGTCCGACAAAAGGTAAGACATAGTGGTTTTGTCTGAATAGCAGAAAGGCGATCCCGACGTACCCGAATGAAGTCAATATTGCGACGGGGCGGGCCATCGTATCCATCGGGCCAGTATAGACGCCAAGGAAGATCATCAGGAAGCTCAGCAGGAAGATGGCCACGTACTCCGTATTTGCAGGAGGTCTGGTGATGTACTTCCCTGTGAGCATGGTCTTGATCAGATTGCCATGGACGCCCACTTTGGGCACCGGCTTACTGTCAAAGGGTGTGGGGGCAAGGTCCTGAAAGGTTTCATCCACAGGACCGACAAGGACAATGGCGTCTTTAAAAAAGGAGAAAAATTGCTCGGCCCGTTGAAAGTCAGGAGCGAGTTCCTTGTATTGATTCTTGAGATTGGTCAGGTCGTTATTGGCTTGGGCGAAAAGCGGGGCGGCTTGATCTTCCAGACTTGGGTCGGCTTCGACTTGTTTTTGAAGGTTATCGATGGCGCCTTCGATTTGAGCCACCCGTTCTTCGTATTTCTCCATGAAATCCTGGTTCCCTTCATCCATGTAAAACTCGGAGTAATTGAAGACATCAATGATGCTGCACCGAGAGTTTGTTGGGCTATTAATGAATGGGGGAAGACTTTTGCGGTAAAGTCTGGCCAGGACTTCCATCACATTGTCAAATTCACTCTCCAGTTTTTCGCTTCCATCATGCTTGGATAGTTTTGGGTAGAGTTCGTCAAATACGGCCATGGAGCTATCATCGATTTTCAGTGATCTCATGGCTTCGGGAAGTTTCTTCAGGCTGGTCTCTTCACCAGTCGCTCTTTTGACGGCTCCAAGAATCGCGGTTTTGGCAGAGTCGTAGAAGAGGGCATGATCTTCTGAATCCCGGAATCCTGGGAGGAATTCTCGGGCGACGATATCTTCCGGGCTTTCTCTCCATTTGGAGAACCAGTTGATCTCCAGCGCCTGGTTCCCAAAAATGTCAGCATTCACAATTTCCCGCCCAGACTTGTCGGTGATGGTCAGGTTCTCGTTTTCAATTTTACAATCATCCCAGTCCAACCCGTAGGCGGAGAGAATCAAAGCGATGGAAATGTGGTGATATCTTGGGCTTTCCAGTTTGGCGGGAATGGAATTCAGGACTTTTTTGTTGGGGTCCAACAGTTGCCAATGGGAACCATCTCCGGTTAAGGAAAAGCTCAGCTGGGAGCGGTCGGCTTCCTTGAGCAAGGTGGATTTATTAGCATTTGCCAGTTCCAGTACTTGTTGTGCATTTTCAATCCGTAGGGCGGAGGCTTCGGACTGATTTTGCAGCTTGAAAATCTCCAATCGAGCGGCGGTCACTTTGTCTTCCCATTCCTCCTCCAGAAGCTGAATTGTACTGGAGGCCTTTTCTTCCAGGGAGGCAAGGTTCTGTTGCTCTTTTTGAAGTTTGTTCTGCCACGCCTTTTGGTTCTGCTCATGTTGGCTTCCTGCACTTGCAATCTGTTGAGCCAGTTCTTTCTGGGTATTGCCTTGTTGAGTTTGCCAATTTTTCACGGCGTCTTCGTGAGCTTTTTTACGATCGGCCAGGGTCTCCGGGAAGTCGGCAATGAGTGGGTTGGGGTTGATTTTAGCTAATGCTTCGTCCAGTGCTTTCTGGGCTGCATCTTTTTTGGCCGTGTTGGTCTCAATTCCTTTCTGGAAGGCCGCGGCCGCGGCAGGATTGGCTTTGGCTTGATCCTGAAGTAGCTTGAGGGCATCAGAGGCAGTTTTGAGTTCCGCCTGAAGAGGAGGAATGCTTAGCAAGAGACCCGCGTTGTCGAGTTCGGCCTGAAGTTTTTCCAATGGCTTGGTCTCTTTGTCCAATGTGGCCTGACTGCCATCAATGGCTGGTTGCAGGGTGGCGGCTAATGCAGGAGTTTCTTTTGCTTTTGCCTGGAGTTGTTCCAAGGCCGCTTTGGCGGTCGCCACCTTTTTTCTCTGTGGAGCCGTGGCGGCATCCTTGAGCGCTTTCAATTTCTTTTCCGCAGCATCTCTTGCGGCAGTGTTTTGTTGTAAGCCTGCAGCTAGAGCTTGTGCGGCTCCAGGATTGTCCTGAATGGATTTCAACAGCTGTGCCGCTGCACTGGCTTTTTCTTTGTACTCTTTTTCAACGGCCGCCACTTCTTCGAGGGTGGCCAGGGGATCCTCAGGTTTTTGATTTTGGAGATTGGCTAGCTTTCGACGGAGTTCGGTGACTTTCGTGGCAAATTCCGGGTCCAGCCCCGCTTCCAAATTCTTTATGCCTGCTTGGATTGCATCCCGTTCGGCTTTGTTCTTATCCAACCCAGCTTGAAATGCCGCTGCCGCTGCAGGGTTGGCTTTCATGGCCGCTTCCAGTTGGGTTACCGTAGCTTGTTTGGCCTGAAGTTGCTTTTTCAATGCATCCAGTTGTTCCAATGCGGCAACTGGATGAGTGGGTTGAGAGGCTTCCAGTTCTTGAAGTTTGGCTTTGGTGGCTTCGAGGTCTTTGACGAGGTTTTCGTCAACGCTGTCCTTGTACTTGTCGAGTTGAGCCGCGACTGCATCCCGTTCAGCCTTGTTCTTATCCAAACCGGCTTGAAGAGCCACCGCTGCGGCAGGGTTGGCCTTGATGGCTGTTTCCAATTGAGCTACGGCAGCCGATTTTTCCTGGTGGACTTTCTCCAGCTCCTTGATCTTGTCCAAGGCTTCCAGGACTCCTTTGGGTTTCTTTGCTTCCAAGGCTTCCAGAGCTTTCTGTTTCTGCTGGATCTCGGCTTGTAAACGGGTGTGACCATTCTGAGCATCCTTAAGTTTCGTTTCCGCAACTTTGATGGTTTCGCCAGCTTTGACTTTCTTTTGCTCAATCGGGTAGGCAAACTGCAGCCCCATAAGCTGTAATTTTGCATGAGCATCCCCTTCGTAGGGGAAATACAACGGTGCCCACCGTGGAATGGCTCCCTTACTCTTCAATTGATCCGCAGAAAGCATTCCCAGGCGGCCATAGCGCTTGTCACCTTCATAGAAGATCATGGGGTAAGTGGGGGCTTCCGGGTGGCTTCGGTTCAGCTCTGCCTTATAGCCTTTCCAATACAGCATCGGAGCAGAACTGCTGATGCGGGAATTTCCAAAGGTTTGAGGCACTCCTGTATAATTGGCACCAAGTACAATTTGGTCTGGATACTCTTTGATCAGCTCGGCAATCCGGCTGTCACTGTTAAACATATTTTCCTCCGGTACCATCTTGGAGAAGCTCTTGCTGGAGAAAATAAAGTCATAGCCAATGGTCCGGGCTCCAACACGTTCATCCAGCAGGAGCCGAGCCACTTTGGCGAAAAATGCCCGGTCCCATGGACGTTCTCCTGCTTCCGGTGACGCCAGGGCCCGTTGGTCAAAGTCGACATAGACGATTTTTGGGATTCTTGGTTCGGCTTCCTCGGTAGAACCGTTCTCCCCCTTAGTATTTTCCGCGACGGGCTCCAGTGGCGGGAGCAAGCTTTCATCCACCACCAACTCTCCTCGAAGCTTAAATCTCCAGTCCATGGCATCATTTTTGAGTTTATCCAGGGCACCAAAATGACTGAGAGCAGCCCAGATAAATGGAATGGGTAAAAGCCCGAGGATAATTTTAATGGTTTCAGGTTTCAGTTTCATGGCTGATTTTGGAGGAGAGACTTGTCGCAGGGTTTAAAATTGTTCGGGGCAGCATGTAACTTCTGCTTATTGTGACAAGAAGACAATCTCGGGTTTTGTTGCAATTTGATAAACTTTTCCCATAAATCATTCATGTTTCTTAAAGCTCATCGCCAATCACTAACCCGAACCCCTCATTTGTCCCATGAAACTTCGTATTGCTGCTTTCTTCATTTCTGCCGGTTTAATCGGTTTTACACTTCTTGCCCGTGATGGCGATGGCGAACGCCGGGAAGGCGATCGGGAGCAGGAAGAATCTCGGGAACGAGAAGAGCGCAGAGACCGTGAACGTGAAGGCGACCGGGAACGTGAAGAACGTCGTGAGCGGGATGGTGATCGGGAACGTGAAGAGCGTCGCGAAGGTGAACGTGAGAGAGACCGTGAATATCAGGAACGCCGGGGCGAACGGGAAGAGTTCCGTGAGAGAGAGGAACGGGATCATGAGCGGGAAAGACGCTTTTCTCGTGAACGTGAAGGCGAAGAACGCCGTGAATTTGACAGACGCGAAGGGGAACGCCGTGAGGAACACAGATCTCCCGAAGGCCGTATGGGGCACATCCGTGCGGCGATGCACCATCTGGAAGCTGCGGGATTACATGATATCGCCAGGCTTGTTCAGCAACGGGCTCAACACCAGAACCGCGAAGAACCCCGCCCTGACCGTCCACCCTTTGAAGGTCGCCCTCCGGAAGCCCAAATGCATCGTCAAATGGAGGAGATGCACAAAATCATGCGGCAAATGCAGGAGCACATTCATCACCTGAACAAAGAAGTCCAGCACCTGCGGGAAGCAAGGGTCAGAGAAGAGCGTCGCGACTGAGCTTTCTCACCAGTTCCCAGTCCACTTTTTCCCGATCATTCAGGGGCAGGTCCTGGACGAACAGGATTTGCTTGGGTACTTTGTAGCCTGGTAATCTCCGTTTGGCGGCATCTTTGAGAGTCTCTGGCTCCTGCGTAGTCCCCGTAACAAAGGCGATGACCTTCTGCCCCCACTCCTCATCCGGGAGCCCAACGACCAGAGCATCCTGAACCCCGGACGCCTCTTTCAACACAGCCTCCACTTCCTCTGGATCCACTTTTTCACCGCCGGTGATGATGACCCGGTCCATGCGGCCAAGGATGTGCAGACTGCCCTCTTCATCCAGAATTCCCCGATCTTCCGTCGCAAAAGGCTGGCTCACAACCGCTTCACTTCCCGCATATCGCTGGCACAAAGCCGGTGTGGAGATGTGGATACGATGATCTTTCCCGGTTGAAATTCCGACTCCGGGCAAGGCTTTCCCACAACCACGTTTTCCGGCCACAAACTCCTTGGGATGCAACACCGTCACCATCGCCGCTGTCTCCGTCATGCCATAGCAAGGAGCCAGCGGGAGCCCCAACTCCTGGGCCTTATCCAGCAACTTTTCCTCCACAGCTGCACCTCCCACAAAGATCATGCGGCAAGCTCTCAATTTCTTCACAAGCTCTGGATCTTTGCTAAACCGTTGAAGCTGTGTTGGTACCAAAGAGAGGAACATTCCCTCCTGCATACCTGCCAGCGTATCCTTATCGCCCAAAAGCAATTTCCCTCCCGAAACAATCGTACGAACCAAGGGCATGAACCCACTCACATGCTCCAACGGCAAAATCCCATAACTCTGCATTTCGTCCCCCACCCTTTCGATCAGACAATTGGCCGCAGCACAGAGGGTATCCCAGGAATGGATGGCAAAACGTGGCTTTCCCGAAGTGCCCCCAGTCGCAATCAGAATGTCCCCAGCCTTCGCCGGATAATCTCCTCCAAGGGTAACTCCTTCTCCACTTTCAATTTTCGCAAGTACCCTCAAAACCCGTTCAGTTCGGTCCGGATCTCCTGCCAGCCACGCATCAGGAGTCTCCAGGGCTTTTTTTAACAACTGCTGATTCGTTCCCATACGTTTTGCATTTCCAGTTCACCGACTTTTCCAACAGCGATGCGGCAACGGTTCGTGTGTAAATCCAACCCATCATCTTCCAGCAACTCCCCTACTCCGAACCCAAGGCAACGCATCGAACCCACCGCCAATCTCAGGGCCGTTTCCTTACCAATGCTGGTTTCCAGTGCTGAAGAATGGATGGCATCCGGAAACCGCTCCTTACCAATCCATCCCGCCAGAGCCGATTTGACAACAAACAAGCCCGGCCAGCCCTCAGCTCTTATCTTTGGAATCTCCTCACCTCTGGTCACCTCTTCATCCAGAGCCAGTCTTTCCCCCACCTCCAATTCTTCCGCCAATTCCTTCACTCTTCGCCACATGCCCTTTGCCAGGGGTTGCTCCAGAAATTCAATACTCTCCTGTTCCTTCAAAAATTTGCACCACTCCACCATCTCGGCCTCCTCCAAACCTCCATTAGCATCCAATCGAATTCGCCCCTTCTCGGCCAGATACATGGCAATTTCCATTTCTTCCCGCACTTCCCCTACCCCGATCTTCCATTTAAAAACACCAAACCCATCCCCCAGCATCTCCTGTTGCATGGCAATCGCCGCTTCCCCTGATGGAAGCAATCCTGCGGTCTCCATTTCACAGATTCCACCCTCCACCTCAAAATCTCCATGAATCCATCCCAACGCTCCTGAAATCGCAAACTGGCAGCAGGGCAAATTTCCCGGAACTTTCTTTTCACACGGCTCCCAAACCCCTCCAAGGCTCTTTAACCAATCCTCCGCTTCCTCCACTCTCTCCCCACCAAATCCAAAAACCGGGGCAACCTCTCCAAAGCCAATCCGCCCCTGGCCATCTTCCAGCCTCACAACAATCCCTTCTCGGACGGCCCACCTTTGCGACGCTGTTCGCAGTGGTTTCCGGAAGTCACGTTGATACTTTTTGTACTGGATCGAATAAGACACGATTTTGTTCTCTGATAAAGCCTTGAATCCCAAATTCATAGATCTATAAAGCTCAATCTCAATCACATCCCCACTCTCGACAACTCACTCATCCACTAATGGAAACTATTGATTCAAGGTTCTTTCTCTCCGCAGATACCTTCTTTGAAGCGAATTTTCACGTCGGTCTCACTTTTGACGACGTAACTCTGGCGACAGACTATTCCTCCATCCTGCCCAAGGATGCCAACCTGGAAACCCAGCTCTCACCACAGATCCGTCTCCCGGTCCCCATCCTCTCCTCCGACATGGACACTGTGACCGAAGCCGAGATGGCCATCGCCATGGCCTTGAACGGAGGCATGGGGCTTATCCACTACAACCTGTCTCCCCGTCAGCAAATCAAACAGGTGGGCCGCGTCAAAAATCACCTTCACGGCGTCATCCAGGACCCCATTACCGTTACCCCGGACCTTGAAGTCGGCGACGTTCTGAACCTTGTGGAAACAAAAGACTACCAGTTCCGAAGCTTTCCGGTGGTCGATGAAAAGGGCAAACTCATGGGCATTCTGGCCGGCAGGGTCGTGCGGCCCCGCTATCGTTCCCAAAAAGTTCTCGATGCCATGATCCCGAGGGAAAAAGTGTTTACCGTGCAGGAAGCCGACCTGAAACCTGACCCGATCACGGTGGCCGATAAGTTTTTTGATCAGTATCCCGGCATCCATAAACTGATGGTCGTCGATGCTGAAGATCGCTTGCGAGGACTTTTTACCCTCAGTGACATCGACCGGATTCACAACGAGTCTCATTCCCTCAATCGTCCGGCAAGGGATGATCAGTTCCGGCTTCTCTGCGGGGCTGCCCTTTCCGCCAAACGCACTTCCTCCGGAGAACTCGACAAAGATGCCATTGCCGAGCACGTCGGAGCCATGGTGGATGAAAACCTGGATGTGCTGGCTGTTTCCACTGCTCACGGACACACTGTCGGCGTGGGCGAAACCGTAAAATTTGTCCGGGAACAATTTCCAGAACTCACCATCATCGCTGGCAATGTGACTACGGCCGAAGGCGTCGACTTCCTGGCCAAGGCTGGAGCGAACTGCGTCAAAATTGGTCAAGGCCCCGGTTCCATCTGTACAACCCGCATTGTTGCCGGCGTTGGCATTCCTCAATTGACCGCACTTTACGTGGCCTCCAAAGCCGCGAAAGCCTCCAATGTCCAGATCATTGCAGATGGAGGCATGACCAAGTCCGGTGACCTCGTCAAAGCCCTGACCCTTGCCAATGCTGTGATCTGCGGAGGCTTGCTGGCCGGTTGCCAGGAAGCTCCTGGCCGCGTCATGGAAATCAATGGTAAACTTTATAAAGAATACCGGGGCATGGGGAGCCGTTCCGCCATGTCCGAAGGCTCTGCCGCACGGTATGGTCATGAAACCAAGGATGTGGGCCGGAAAGCCACGGCGGAAGGCGTGGAAGCCCTCAAGGAGGTGACCGGTCCCGTCCGCAAAGTTCTTCAGGACCTCAAGGGTGGCATTCAATCCGGCATGGGATACCTTGGAGCCGAAAACATTCAGCAACTCCACCAAAAAGCCCGATACATTCGGGTCAGCCCGGCTGGACAAAAAGAAGCCACTCCCCACGACGTGGTCGAAATCAAAACCGGCGATAAAGAAGTCTAAGAACGGATCGAATGCCTATTCTCTCAGGCTTGCTTTTTGAGGCCAGAGCCTACATCCCATCCCACCAATTTTTCCAACAAATCTGAATGAGATATTTACCTTACACCAGCCAGTTGATTGCCGGAACCGGCATCAGCATGGGCGACGAAGGCAAAGGACGGATCGTCTATGAAGTCATTGACGAACTCAAGGCCCTGACAGGAGACGACAATCCCGTGGCCATGGTTCTTAAAGTCAATGGAGGTGCCAATTCCGGTCATACCGCAGGCGGCCTCAAACACAATTTGCTGCCTGCAGGCATCACAGATTCCTCCGTTGCCCTCTTGGGTGTGGGCATGGGCGTTGTGGCCGACCCCCGCAAATTTCTCTGGGAAGCCCATCCCATCGAAAACCTTGGGTATCCTGTGCTGCCGCGTCTTGTCATCGATGGCCGCACCATGGTCAGTGACCTCTCCCACCGGTTGCTCGACCTGGCATGGGAATTTTATCGAGTGAACATTCTGCAGCAACCGCCACGAGGCTCCACCGGTCGCGGCATCTCCCCTGCCTACGGCGACGAAGTCAGCCAACAGCAGATTTTCTACAACGACTTTCTTTCCGACAAAGATCTCTTTGCCACCAAACTGAAGTACCGTGCCCAACGGGCTCTCGATACGATTCAGCATGTTTGTAAAGTATCGGAAGAAGGTTGGGACTCCTTCTTCGACACCCTGACCGGAGCCGAAGTTCGGGCTAACCAGGGAAGCATCGACAAAGGCATTTTTCCAGAATCAGAATTCCAGTTTGAGCAATTCAAGGGCACCGAGCCGTTTACCCTCAATCTGGACCACCTCGTCGATATTTATTGGAAAGCCGGCCAGGAATTGTCCACCAACATCCAGCATTTGCCCGATGCGATCCTCGATATCCTGTCCGCTGGCAAATCCATCATCGGAGAATTCGGCCAATCCTACTGGCTCGACAAACGCCGGGGCTTCACCCCAAACGTGACTGCCTCCCACACCTTCACCCCTGAATTTTTCCAATCGGCTGGCATTCCCCTCCAGCACATTCACAACATCGGTGTCTGCAAAGCTTACGACACCAAGGTCGGCACACACATCTTTCTCACCCAAATGGAGGAAGATCACGCCCTCACCCCCATCCTCAAAAAACTCGAATTTGGCACCTCCACGGGTCGACAAAGAATGGTCGGCTGGTTTGATGCGGTGGAAAAAGGGGAAGCCCTCCGCTACGGCGGTTTTCAGGACTTTGTCATCAACAAGATTGACGCCCTGACCTGGCAAGGCGACTGGCAAGGCAACCTCAAAATCTGTACACACTACGTGGACCCCATGGGCTACGCCTACAAATCCATCCCAAGAGATGAAAGTTTCCGCAGAAGTTTGAAACCCGTTTACCTGGAGACATCCGGATGGAGCGAAGACATCACAGGCGTGAAAAGCTTTCAGGATCTACCCGAGGCAGCCAAGCACTACATCGCCCTCATGGTCAAAACAACCCTCGATGTCGCCTACCCGGACGGATTGCCCAAAGTGTTGCCACAAGTTCGCTTCATCGGCATCGGACCCATGCCAGGTCAAATTCTTCGCGACATTCCCAGAACCATGGACCTCGTCCAAGGCCTCGAAACCGAAGACTGACGGTTCTGCTACCCTCTCGAAAAGGCGGTTCCCCTTCCGCCTATTCCAATTTCCCACACCCTCAGCGTCTTTGAGAGTTGCTCAAATCCCATTTGAGTGAAACTCTCATAAGGCCCTCCACTATGAAGCCTCTTGCTCTATTCACTCTTTTGACCTGTGCCTACCTCACTGCCCAGGCATTGCCCTCCGGCATCGTCATGAAGCACATCGGTGGCAACACCTTCACCATGGGCAGCAACACCTTAGTCGGCTCCCCCGATCAAAAAGCCGCC
>CAYSOI010000025.1:0-21318 GCA_964432425.1 uncultured Opitutales bacterium
TCCGGGCCAAGAAGGAGACCAACGAGGAGCGGCGTCAACTCCTTGAACGCATCCTGCCATTTTTTTCGGACACCTCTGTTCCTTTGATCATCAACGACGATTTGGAACTGGCTGGAGCCTATCCGAACCTCGGTTTACACGTCGGCCAGGAGGATATCTCTCCACGGGAAGCCAGAGACAAACTGGGATCTGGCCGGATCATAGGCCTTTCCACCCACTCTTTGATCCAAGCTCAAGCCGCCCTTTGCCTGGCCTCTCAGATCAACTATTTCGCCGTTGGTCCCATCTTCGCTACCGGAACCAAGCCCGATTACACTCCAGTGGGCCTTGGGCTGGTTCGTCAAGTTCGTGCTCTACAGCCTGCCCTGCCATTTTTCTGCATCGGAGGCATCAACCGCACCAACCTTGCCCAAGTTCGTGCTGCGGGAGCCCAAGGTGTGGTTGCCGTCTCCGACGTTCTGGAAGATTCCGAGACCGCAGCAGCCGTCAGGGCATACTGTTCAATGTGATTTGAGCCATTCCCCTGCTGCAGAGGCAATTTTCAGGACTTCTCCTTATTCCTTGGAGTTTCCTGAGAGGGTAGCGGGGACTCCGTCTCCAGAAGGTTCTGGGTGGGCAAAAACTCTGTATCCGGCCGGAAACCTGAAACGGTGAACTCAATATTTCCGATTTGATCCTGCCCAAGGTGCGTCTTCAGCGTCTCCTGAATGCGTTGCTTCAAGCCAGTCTGGATATCCTTCAGGTTGGCATTCCCTCCAAGGGAAAAATGAACATGCGGACAAATGCGGTTCTCCTGATCAATTTGGATGCTTGTCCGGGTGCAGTGTACATTGGGGTAGGTTGAGCACGCCATGGAGAGTAATTCCTGCAATCCACTGCGGGAGATGAAAATCGTTAGGCTCTCGTCGCTCGTGTTGACGCTTAAGGATTTGGTGCGAAGACGGTAGATCCAGATCCCCAGAGCAATGGCCAGAAAAACAACGGCCAAAATAATGTATAGAGGCTTAATCTGGTCTGCAAACGCTGCAAAATCTGCCATGAATGGATACATCTGCTGAAACTGCCTTTCTTCCAGAACTTGCTTAATCAGTAACCGGCGGTGAGGACGACGACCAGTCGGAATCCGACTCTTTGGCTTTGTCCATCGCAATTCCCTCAATGATTACGTCAATCTTACTGACGGGTTTGCCCGTCATCACTTCTACCTGATTGCTCACACGGGATTGAATTTCCTGAGCGGTACGGGCCATTTCTACCCCAAACTTCATCACCACTCTTACTTTCAGGACATAGGTTTCATTCTCATCTTCCTGAACTTTCACCCCCTTACTTCCCATCAGATCTGAAAAGGCAAAACCACCGCCCACTGCATGGACTCCCGGTACCTCCTGGCAACACAGCTGCACAATCTGAGCAATGACGGCATTGTTGATTTCAATCGTGCCGATTGGGTTGGCTTCTTGAGAAACAATTGGAATCGTGGTTGGGGGTTCTTCTTTCATGACAGTGTCTGGGAATTGTTTCTTAGTAGTTGGGATGGAAAAGTTCTTTCGGCGTGCGACTTAGCAAGTCTTCGGCATATCGAGTCGTTGCATTTCCTTCGCGGAATACCGGATCTTTGATGATGACCTGGCAGAAAGGAATGTTGGTCCGGATGTGTTTCCCTTTCACGATGTACTCCCCGAGGGCTCTTTCCATGCGGCTCAGTGCCAGTTGGCGATTCCGGCCATAACTGATCAGCTTACTAATCATGCTATCGTAGAATGGCGGGATCGTATAGCCGGAATACACATGAGAATCTACGCGGATTCCGTGTCCTCCTGGAGCATAGTACAGGTCGATGTCACCCGGAGTCGGCAGGAAATTATTGGCAGGGTCCTCTGCACAGATTCGGCACTCGATGGAGTGACGCTGGAACTTGACGGAACGTTGGTCGAAGCTGAGTTTTTCTCCGTTGGCGATCGCCAGTTGCTCTTTTACCAAGTCGATGCCAGTCACTTCTTCGGTCACACCATGCTCCACCTGGATACGGGTATTCATCTCGATGAAGTAGAAGTTCTTGTGCTTATCGACAAGGAATTCCACTGTTCCTGCATTCTGATAATCTGCGGCTTGGGCTGCCTTGATCGCCGCTTTACCCATCGTTTTTCTCATTTCCGGCGAAAGGAAGGGAGAGGGGGCCTCTTCTATAATTTTCTGGTGACGGCGTTGTACGGAGCAATCCCGTTCTCCCAAGTGCACAATCTTGCCATGTTCGTCGGCCATGATCTGAAACTCGATGTGCCTTGGAGCTTCGATGAATTTCTCAATGTACAGAAGCCCACTGCCGAATGCTTTTTCTGCTTCGGCTTTGGCTGTTTCAAATTCCTTGCCAAAGGAGACGGCATTATGAGCAACCCGCATGCCTCGGCCACCACCACCTGCTACGGCTTTGATGATGACGGGAAATCCAACCTCCTTGGCACACTTCAGAGCTTCGCTTTCATTTTCTACGGGCCCATCACTGCCAGGAACGGTCGGAACTTTGAATTTGCTGACCGTATCCCTGGCGACCGCTTTGTCTCCCATTTGCTGAATGGTCGTCGATTTTGGGCCGATAAACTTGATGTTGCAGCGTTCACATTGCTCGGCGAAGAGTGCATTCTCAGAAAGGAAGCCGTACCCAGGGTGAATGGCATCCACATTGGCAATCTGGGCGGCAGACAAAATGCGATCTGCCTTCAGGTAACTATCCTGGCTGGGGGACGGGCCAATACAAATGGCTTCGTCCGCAAGCTGAACATGCAGGGAGTTTTCATCCGCGTCCGAATAGACGGCCACGGACTTGATACCAAGTTCGCTGCAGGCTCGTATTATTCGAAGAGCGATTTCCCCGCGATTGGCGATAAGGACTTTGCGAATCATGCGCTGTAAACCTTACTTACGGGCTACCTTGAAGAGAGGCTGACCATACTCCACACCATTCCCATTTTCGACAAGCACATCGACAATCGTTCCAGTGCAATCAGCAGGCAACTCGTTCATTACTTTCATGGCTTCGATGATGCAAACGGTTGTTTTCTCCTGCACTTTCTGGCCGATATCCACAAATACGTCAGAATCTGGAGTGGGGGAACGGTAAAAAGTTCCTACCATGGGTGATTTGATGAAGAAATGGTCTTTGTCATCCTCGGTCGAGGGAGAAGAGGAGCCTCCTGCCGGATTCGAGGATTCCGAAGCTGCCGGGGCTGCTTGCATAGGTGCGGCCATGGCCACGGGTGCTGGGCAGTTTTTGGAGAGCCGCAGTAGAAAATCTCCTTGGCTCACTTCAATTTCGCCCAACTCGGAATCCTCAAAAATCTGCATGAGGTATTGGACCAGCTTCAGGTCTACTTCAGAATCCTCAGGTTCCGGGAGGCGGCCTGTTGCAGATTCCTTTTCCTGTGTGTCGGAATCCGCAACTGCAGCATTCTCCTCGACTTTTTCTTCCGTAGCTTTTGACTGAGTGGTTTCCTTGTCGGCAGGAATATCAGGCAGTTGTTCTTGTTGCGATTCTTCACCAGTGTCAGGTTCCGATGGTTCTGGAATCGATGGAGTTGGCGTTTTTTCTTCTTTTTTGGCCATTGTTATAAAAGTTAGTGATATGAATTTATGTTTTGGATGGCGGTCATCCGGGAAACAGGAGCACGGGTCATGTGCTAAAGCTAGAAACAATGTTTGATTTTCGAAAGGAATCAAGACAGGAGTTTGAATGTGGAAAATCGAGATAATCAAGCCATGAGAGGATTGGCATACTTGAAGAGTTTAATCATCTTGGCAGGCATGTTCCTGTTTTGCGGATGGGTGGAATTGCCTGCGACCGAAAGCTTGGCCGAGATCCCGGGTGCATATTGGAATTGGATGCAGGAGATAGCAGAGGAACAAGCCATGTATTTGCTGGTGGCCATTGTGATTTTGCCGGGTTTGGGTTTCCCGGTGAGCCCGTTGCTCGTTCTCTGTGGTGCCTTGAGTGCCAAGACGGGCTCGACGGCCATGGCCTGGTTGCTGACTTCACTGGCAATGTGGGCCAATGCGGCATGGACTTACATGTTTGCGATCGGTGCAGGGCGTAAACTGGCTCAAAAGTTTCTGGATCGGGTACTCAAGAAAGGCGTGGAAATTCCCCAGGCCAAAGGTTATCAGTTGGCTATTCTTATGCGGGCTACACCAGGAGTGCCTTTACCTTTTCAAAATTATTTTTTGGGCGTCAGTGGAGTGCCTCCAAAGATTTACTGGGTTGTGACGATCCCGGTACAGGGCTTGTGGGCATTGGGCTTTGTAATTTTTGGAGATGGTTTATTGCAGGGAAATAGCAAAACATTGATCTTTGGGCTCGGTATGTTGGTGGCGATCTCCATTGCCGCCCGGATGGTGAGCGTTCGTTTTCGCAAGCAGAATGAAAAGGTAGCCTCCAAAACATGAGCCAGGACTCCGCACCCGTATGGTCTGTGGCTCAGGTGACCCGTTGGATCAAGCAACTACTCGAAGCCCAAAGCTGGCAATTCTGGATCAAAGGTGAAATCTCCAACCTTCGTGGATCGGCAAGGGGGCATCACTATTTTACCCTGAAGGATGAGCAGGCGCAGCTTTCCTGTGTCGCCTTCGGGGGAAATGCTTCAAACTTTGCAGGCTGCATACAGGAAGGGCGACAAGTGCTGGCCTGGGGAGAAATCTCGGTCTATGAACAGCGGGGGAATTATCAACTCATTGTCCGACACATGATGGATGATGGGGTGGGGCGAATTCAGCAAGAATTTGAACGCCTTCGCAAGCAACTCACCGAAGAAGGTCTGTTTGACGTGGAGCGAAAGAAACCCCTACCCAGAGTTCCGCAGACCGTTGGTTTTTTAACATCCGAGACCGGAGCCGTCATACAGGACTTTATCAGTAACCTCCATGGCCGGGGGTGGAATGGTAAGATCCTGCTGATCCCTGCTGTAGTTCAGGGGCAAGAAGCACCGGGCAGCTTGCGGGCTGGCCTGAAAATCGCACAAGAAATTCCCGACTTGGAGCTGTTGGTGATCGGCAGAGGAGGAGGAAGCCTGGAAGACCTCTCCTGTTTCAACGAGGAGCAATTGGTGCGGGATGTCGCCGCCTTTCCCCTCCCCATCATTTCTGCAGTCGGGCATGAGACGGATACCGTACTCACCGACTTTGCCGCGGATGTTCGGGCGGAAACTCCAACCGCAGCAGCAGCTCTGATTCTCAGCGACTTTCTTGATTTTCAACAACGTACTCAGCAAGTTACGCAGTCCCTCCACCAATGGATGGAGTATTTCACTGAACAGCAGAATACACACCTTCATCATCTGCGACAAAGGTTGAACGCATTTCGGCCCGCTAAAGTCTTGGAAGAAAGGGAGCAATACGTGGACGATTTGTCAGACAGACTCTCATTGGCCGTGGCCAGAAATCTTCAGGATGCCTCCACACGCTTACGAGATGCCTCTCAACAACTGACCTTTGCTGCGACACATACCCAGATTCCCACTCGAAAAAGCCAATACCTCCACACCTTTGATAAAGTTCAAACTCTCGTACAAAACCATTTCAAAAATTTACAAGACCGGGTTGCCGAGGCGTCCGAGCGTCTTAACTCCGCCAGCCTCCCCCAAACTTTGGCCCGAGGCTATTCCATTACAACCAATGCCAAAGGCGACGTCATACGCAGTGCCCAAAGCCTGAAAGCCGGTGACTTCCTGCACAGTCGATTTGCGGATGGTTCCGTGGATTCCAAAGTTCAATAAATGGGGAACAGCTCCCCTCATTCTGAAAAACAGTAAAAACAACATACTCACTGCTTGACAAAGGTCCCAAAGCACCATTTTTCCATCCCCTTTCAAATTGGCAACCGAAGGATTCCTCTTCCGATTGCTTTTCTATTTTACCTTCCCCAAATTCACGAAGTTATCATGGCGCCAAGGAAATCTGACTCTAAAAAACCCACTTCAAGAAAATCCACCAAATCTAAAGCTGGCGCATCCGCGAAAAAGCAAAGTTCTGAAGGAGGAGTTAAGACTATTCCCAATCTAAAAGACCAACTCTCCCGGTTGACCTCCAGGCAGAGAATTGCCTCCAAAAGTCCCTTTAAGAAAGGTCAGCTCCTTGTTTTTACTGTAGAAGAAGCCCGGGAGGAGTTGGAACGAATTCGTAAAGTCAAAGCTGAAAAGCTTAAAGAGCAGCAAGCTCTGCAGTCGGTCAAGCCTGCCAAATCCACCGCAACTCAAGCGAAGCCACAAGCTCCCAAGAAACCTCAAGTCGTTGAGGCCGCGTCCCTCATGGATATCCTGGGCTTCGATCCCACCGCAGCCTCTTCCGCCGAGAGCATTGAGGCCAATGAACGAGAAAAAGTGCCGGAAAAGTGGTTGGAATTTTATGACTCTCTGGTCGATCTCCGTAAACACTTTAAAGAAGAACTCGAAGTTCATACCAAAGATTCCCTTGCCTTGGATGGTAGCGAAGAATCCTCCAAATATTCTGGTTATGGACAGGAGCAAACCGATTCGGATTCGGGTCAGTTTGACCGGGAAATCGCACTCAACATGTTGGCACATGAACAGGATGCCCTGTTTGAAGTGGAAGAAGCCATTGTCCGCATTATGAAAGACCAGTACGGTGTCTGCGAAATCACTGGAAAGGCGATTAAGAAAACCAGACTTCGTGCCGTTCCTTTCACAAGATACTCCTACGAAGGCCAACAGGAACTCGAACTCCGTTCTCGCCCTGGCTACCGAAACCAGAATACCTTCATGGAGCGGGATGAAGATGCCCCGAAAATGATGGCATCTGATGATGACGACGAATAATCGTCACCCCCAACCATCTTATATTTTCATCAAGAATTCCTGCTTGCCGGGAGAAAGATCTGCACATGAGACGATTATTACCTTACCAGTTATTCTGGCTGGTTCTCATCGTCACCTTTGCCTCGGATCAGATCACCAAACATTGGATTCACACCCGGCTCGACCTTATTGAGCGAATCCCTGTCATTGATGGCTTTTTCTGGATCGTCCATGTTCACAACCCCGGTGCCGCCTGGGGAATCCTATCCGGCCATGGCTGGTTTCTCTCTACACTGGCCCTTTGTGCTTTGGTGGCCATCTTCCTCTATCGGGAAGCCCTTGAAATCAAAACCACCTACATGCAGGTCGTCTTTGGGCTCATTTGCTCAGGAATTCTCGGTAACCTCATTGACCGCCTCCGCTTCGGCTACGTCATCGATTTCCTCGATTTCCTCTTCGGTACCTACCATTGGCCCGCCTTCAACATCGCCGACTCCTGCATCTTCTGCGGCGTCGCCCTTCACCTCTGGCATACCTTCCGCCACTCCTCCTCCGAGGCCAAATCCGAGTAAGTACCCGCATCCTATTGTGTGAAGCACTTTGTGCTGCGGTCAGGCTCTGCCTCTGAGCGTGAGGCACGCCAGTTTTATTTACTGTAAAAACCTCGTGCTCATTTCCTTGAGGGGGGGAGCGAATTTCGTCAGTTCAATGCCTTCAACGGCTTCCTTGTATTCCTCAATGGTTGGAATTCGGCCGAGGATGGCGGAAAGGACGACGACGGGTGTCGAGGCGAGGAGGGATTCTCCTTTTTTGCGTTCGGAATCTTCCACGACTCTTCCTTGGAAAAGGCGGGTGGAGGTGGCCAGAACTGTGTCGCCTTTGGCAGCTTTTTCCTGATTGCCCATGCAGAGGTTACAGCCGGGTCTCTCCAGATACATCATGTTTTCGTATTCCGTACGGGCGGAACTTTTGGGAGCATCGTCATCAAATTCGAAACCGGAGTATTTCTGCAAGGTGTTCCAATCGCCTTCTTCCTTGAGTTCATCGATGATGTTGTAGGTGGGGGCGGCCACGACCAGAGGTGCTTTGAATTCTACCTTGCCCTGTTCCTTTTCAAGGTTCCGGAGCATCTTGGAAGTGATCTTGAGGTCACCCTTGTGAACCATACAGGAACCAACAAAGCCAAGGTCTACATCCTTCACACCTCCGTAGTAGGTGAGGTCACGGATGGTGTCGTGTGTGTAGCGTTTGGAAACCTCTTCATTATTTACATCTGGATCTGCGATCATGGGCTCCACGATTTGATCGAGATCGACGGTGAACTCCGCAAAGTATTGGGCATTGGCATCTGGAGTTAAGGCGGGCTTTTCTCCAGATTTGATTTCGGAAATTCTCTGCTCGGCTCTGTCGACCAAGCCTTGCAGAACCTTTTTGTCGTTGTCCATTCCCTTGTTGATCATGATCTGGATCCGGCTCTTGGCGATCTCCAGAGATTCAATCAAGGTCTCATCCTGAGAGATACAGATGGAGGCCTTGGCCTTCATTTCGGCGGTCCAGTCCGTGAAGGTGAATGCCTGGTCGGCAGGAAGGGTTCCGATGTGAACTTCAATGACTCTGCCTTGGAAGACATTGTCTCCGAATTTCTTCAACATCTGGGCCTGGGTTGCGTGAACGACGTCACGGAAATCCATGTGATCCTTCAAGTCTCCCTTGAAGGTCACTTTTACAGATTCGGGGATCGGCATGGTGGCCTCACCTGTGGCGAGAGCCAGGGCAACGGTTCCGGAGTCTGCACCAAAAGCGACACCTTTGGACATGCGGGTATGAGAGTCGCCACCAATGATGATGGCCCATTCGTCGACCGTGAGATCATTCAGGACCTTGTGGATCACATCCGTCATGGCATGATATTCGCCCTTGGGGTCCCGAGCGGTAATCAGACCAAACTTATGCATGAATTTCATAAGCCTGGGGATGTTGGCCTGTGCTTTCTTGTCCCAGACAGAGGCCGTGTGGCAGCCGGATTGGTAGGCACCGTCCACTGTCGGTGAAATGATGGTTGCGGCCATCGCTTCCAGCTCCTGTGAAGTCATGAGACCTGTTGTATCCTGAGAGCCGACAATGTTCACTTTCACACGCACATCCGATCCTGCGTGTAAGTTGGATCCGCCAATGACTCCAACCGCATTCTTGTTGAAGATTTTTTCAACTGCGGTGAGACCTTGTCCTTCGTGGGAAATCTCCTTGGAGGGAGCAAACACAGGTTGTAATTCCACTCCGAGGACTGTGGCTGCTAACGTCTGGAGTTTTTTCCCAAATACAACCGCATAGGAGCCTCCAGCTTTGATAAATTCAACTTTCTGGGGAGTGAGTGCTGAAGAAATATCCACCAACTCCTGGTCTCCATTGTACAATTTCTTCTCCCTGGTATTGATGGTGAGGACGGTTCCCGTATCTACAGAGTACGCTTGTTCCAGTATCGGGTCTCCATTCGCGTCCAGAATTGGATTTCCTTCTGCATCCAGCTTCTTTACCCAGTTTTTGAGGTCAATTCCGATTCCTCCAGTTACACTGACCGTGGTCAAAAAGATGGGAGAAATACCATTGGTTCCTGCCACAACAGGAGCAATATTAACAAAGGGGACGTAGGGACTGGCTGGCTTACCTGTCCAGAGAGCTACGTTGTTGACCCCTGACATTCTAGAGGATCCCACGCCCATCGTACCTTTCTCGGCAATCAACATCACCCGTTTGCCGGGGTGAGCTTTTTGAAGGGCCTGGATTTCCGCTTGTGCCGCCTCAGAGATCATGCACTTCCCGTGGAGTTCACGGTCGGAACGGGAGTGTGCCTGGTTCCCTGGGGAAAGTAAATCGGTCGAGATGTCGCCTTCCCCCGCGATGTAGGTGACGACTTCAATTTCTTCTTCGACGTCCGGGAGTTTGGTGAAGAATTCGGCTTTGGCGTAACTTTCAAGAATGTCCTTCGCAATGGCATTTCCCTCTTTGTAAGCGGCCTCCAGCCTGTCTGTGTCTGCCTCATAAAGAAACACTTGTGTCTTCAATACTTCTGCGGCGTCCTTGGCAATGGCCACATCCTGGCCCAAGGCTAGATCCAGCAGAACCTCCAGCGATGGGCCACCTTTCATGTGAGACAACAGCTCCAAGGCAAATGCCGTGGATATCTCTTCGACGACAGACTCACCAAGAATAATCTCCTTCAGGAATTTGGCTTTCACTCCAGCCGCACTCGTCGTGCCCGGCAATGTATTGTAGATAAAGAAATGGAGAGAATCTTTCCTGTGTTCGCAGTTCGGATCTTTGATTTGCTCAATCATTTCGGCCAGTAGTTCACCACTGTCGATGGGCTTCGGGTTCAACCCTTGATCTTTGCGTTCTTCGATCTCGTTGAGGTAGTCTGAATATAATGTCATGAGGTTTTTTTGTGAAATGTCTGTTGTCGCCTGATTATTTCAAGAAGATTTTGGTTCTTTGTGCCTTTGTTTGAAACCCTACTCTATATTTAAAGCCTGTTCCCGGAGTTTTTCTACTTCGGCTTTGGCTTCGAGGACGGATTGGATGAGCTGAAGATTGGAGGATTTGTTGCCCAAGGTGTTGAATTCGCGGAAAATTTCCTGGAGGAGAAACTCGATTTTCCGTCCGATGGTGCCTTCTTCATTGAGGGTTTTCTCCATTTGGGCGATGTGGCTCTGGAGACGGGTGAGCTCTTCGGCGACGTCGCACTTTTCCGCATAGAGTGCGATTTCCCGGAGCACTCGGTCGTCATCGACATCGATTTCGAGGCCGGCTTCCTTGAGGCGTTTGAGGAGTGTTTTGCGATAAGTGGGAGCTTGTTCCGGGACGATGGGCCGGATGTCCTCAATCAATTGGGTCAGGGTGTGTAGCCGGGATACCATGTCTTTGTGCATGGCCTCACCTTCGAGCTTTCTCATGTTGAGAAAGTTTTCGGCGGCCGCATCGACGGCATCTTCAAGGGCCTGTGTGTGGGGCTCCCACTCGGGGAGTGAGCTTTCCCCTTGTTCATTGAGAATGCGGTAGAGGAGCGTGGCGTCCGGCTCGAAGGGGATGTTGTTATGTTCAGCAATGTTACGTAAATTCTGTAAGGACGCAGAGATGGCTGGCAGGTTGAAGTCGGGCTGAATGTTGGGGTCCTGACTGGGTGAGACTTTCAAGGTGCCGCTAATTCGGCCTCGCAGAATCTTCTTTCGGAGCCGTTGCTGGATGTGCGGTTCGAGGTCGAGCCAGTCTTTGGGCACGGTGAGAAAGATGTCCAGGTTCCGTTTGTTGACAGAGGAGATCTCAAATTGAGCTTCATGGGTGCCGAGATTGGCAGTAGCCCGTCCATAGCCGGTCATGCTATTCATAGTATTTTTATTTGTGGGAGGTTACTGGAGTTTCTCCAGAAGTCGCTGGGCTTCGATCATGTCTTTGTCACCTCGGCCACTGAGGTTGACGCAGAGGATGTCGTCTTTGGACATCTCAGAAGCTCGTTTGAGGGCGTAGGCGACGCCGTGTGAGCTTTCGAGGGCGGGAATGATGCCTTCGAGCCTTGAGAGCGTTTCAAAGGCGTTGAGGGCTTCTGGATCGGTGGCATGGGCAAAGCGGATGCGATCCAGGTCTCGATAGTAGGCATGTTCCGGGCCGATGGCTGCGTAGTCGAGACCGGCGGAGACGGAGTGGGTCAGTTCAATCTGGCCTTCGGGATCCTGCAGTATCCAGGTTTTACAGCCTTGGAGGATGCCGAGTTTGCCGCCTTCAAACCGGGCGGCATGTTGTCCGCGGGTGATTCCATGTCCGCCGGCTTCAATTCCGGTCAGCACGGTGTCGGTATCGGCGAGGAAATCAAAAAAGAAGCCGATGGCATTACTGCCTCCACCGACGCAGGCAACCAATTCATCGGGCAGGCGGCCTTCTTTCTCAAGGATTTGCTGGCGGGCTTCCTTGCCGATGATGCGGTGAAAATCCCGGACCATCATGGGGTAGGGGTGAGAGCCAAGAGCGGAGCCGAGGACGTAGTATGTGCTGCGAACATTGGTGACCCAGTCCCGCATGGCTTCGTTGATCGCTTCCTTGAGGGTTTTCTGGCCGGCTTCGACCCCTTTGACTTCGGCACCACAGAGTCGCATGCGATAGACGTTGAGGGATTGCCTGCGCATGTCTTCGGCTCCCATGTAGATGGTGCAGTCCAGCCCAAATCTGGCACAGGCCGCGGCGGTGGCGATTCCATGTTGGCCAGCTCCGGTTTCGGCGATGATGCGTTGTTTGCCCATTCTGCGAGCCAAGAGGACCTGGCCGAGGACGTTGTTGATTTTGTGGGCTCCGGTGTGAAGGAGGTCTTCGCGTTTGAGATAGATTCTTGCACCGCCGAGGTGTTCGGTCAGGCGTTCTGCGTAGTAAAGTTCGGTGGGCCGACCGGCATATACTTTGAGCTGGTGGGCCAGTTCCTGCTGGAAGGCGGGATCCTGTCGGGCTTCCTTGTAGGCGTCGATCAGGTCATAGAGCGGAGCCATGAGGGTTTCGGGGACGTACATGCCGCCGTAGGGGCCAAAGTGGCCTTTGGCGTCCGGGAGAGTTTCAGGTTGTATGGATTGTGTGGTACTCATGGGGAAACGTACTCGGAAATGGGTGTTTTGTGATGTATGGTAAGCAGGGTTATGTCGTCGGGAGTGGATTCCACTCCTTCGCTGAATTCCTGTAATTTGGAAACGATGGTTAGGTTGAGTTTTTCGGGTGATTGGGAATCAGTATGATTGAGAATGTCAATGAGTTGCTTTGTGGAAAATTCCTCTCCTTTGAGATTTGTGGTTTCGGTGGCACCGTCGGTGTAGAGATGAAGGGTATCTCCGGGAGAGAAGGGGAGCGTACGTTCTTCAATGCTTTCGTCAAAGATTTCACTGGGTACCATGCACAATGCCATGCCTTCGGTCTGGATGGGTTGGGTGGTGTAGGGGGGAGCGTCGGCGGTGATTTCTGAACTTTCGGCGATCAATAAAGGGAGTTCATGTCCGGCCCTGGCCAGGGTCAGGGTGTGTTTCGCTTCGTCGAAAATGCCGTAGGTCAGGGTGATGAACATGTTCTGGCGTATGTCCTGGCACAGTTGAGTGTTGAGAGCTTTCAGTACTTCTGCGGGTGATGACAGGGTGTGGGCAAAATGGCGCAGGCTGGTGTGGCAGATGGCCATGAGTAGGGAGGCCGGGATGCCTTTGCCCGAAACATCCGCGATGGCAAAGGCCGTCCGTTGATTGGGCAGGTGAATGATGTCGTAAAAATCACCGCTGACTTTTCGGGCCGGTTGGTAGAGGGCGTGTATGCGAAGACTGGAGGTTTCGCAATTTTGGGCGGGCAAAAGCATTTGCTGGACATCCCGGGCGAGGGAGAGGTCCATCTCCATTTGCTTCTGGTCCAGGCGTTTGAGGAGGTTGTCCAGATGCTGGAGGGCGATGGAGGCTTGTTTGCCGAGGGATTCGACCAGATGGAGGTCGGTTTCATCAAAGAACCTCTCTCCTTCAGGATTCACGACGGCCAGGATTCCCAGGAGTTCATTTTCGAAATCGAGGGGCACAACGATCATGGAGCGGATGTGGAGGGAAGGTTCCTTGTGCTGAATGATGCGGTGGTCTTGTTCCACATCTTTGATGAGGAGACTTTTGCGGGACTGGGCAATTTCTCCGATGAGGCCTTTGCCGATTTCAATTTCCTCTGAACGAAGGACTTGCTCGATCAACTTGGAGCGGGTGTCCGGGTTTTCCAGTTGTTTTTTGGAGAACTCCTGGAGTGGCGGAAAGAGGCCTTCAATGGCGATTCCCTTGAGGTGGGTATCGGAAACTTTCAGGTAGATGCAGGCACTGAGGGCTCCAGCCCCATTGATCACGTCATGGATGATCTGGCTCAGCAGTTTCTCGGTGGTTGGGTCTTTGGCGATGGAGTCGGCCAGGTTATGCATGAAATGCAGAGCGACGTCCTTTTCCTGCTCCGTTCGCAGGATTTGCTCTTCGAGTTGGTGTACCTGATTTTTCTTAAACCACCATATCCAAAATGCCGTGAGGAGCCCAAATAACAGACCTGAAAGAAAATAGTGCATGCGTGGGGCATGGATGAAACTTGAATCAGTCTCCTTGTTCTTCTTTCAGGAAAGCAACTACATCTTGGAATTTGGCTCGATTGCTGTCGTCAATACCCGAGAGGGTTTCATGGGCCTCCAACATGGTCGCCCGGTTCACGGGATTTTGCCCTTCCAGTGCTTCGAGGTCGAAGGGGGGATGGGTGGCCGTGGTTTCTGTGTCGATATCTGCGAGGCGATGGAGGCCCAGATTTCTGACCAATTCAAGATTCCGGGGGCTCAGGCAGGTGATGGTCAAGGAGCCTTGCGAGGTATGCTTGCGAGTGGCAATGGCTGCTCCGGCGATGATGCCGAGGAAGGTGCTGTCCATCGTGGTACATTGCGAAAAGTCCAAGGTAAACCGTGGACGGTCACTTGCCATCATTTTCTGGAAGAACGTACTGAGCGGGGCCGAGTTTTGATAACTGGCTCTTCCACAGATCCGGATGAGGACTGGGTCTGAGTCGGGATCTACCAGGTAGACTGGGCTATTTGCGTCACCTGCCATTGTGGGGATTGGGAATCAATTCGTAAGATGTTGAGGAGTTGGAGTTGTGTCTGTTGTGATGAAAATCTAGCGGATACACCACGGTTTTACTGGTGCACCTTTATTTATCTAGCGACGACAAGCCAAGAATTTGTCTTATGCTAGAGCGGCTTTAATTTCGTCAAAAGGAGGGAGTTGGCCAGGATCATCGCTGGACCAGCTGTAGGTGATTTTACCGTCAGCATCGACCACGAAGGCGGAACGTTTGGATACGCCCTGAAAGCCGAGTTTGCCGGGGAGAAATTCTTCGTAAAGTACGTCGTAGTCCTTGGAGGTCTGCTTATTGAAGTCGCTGAGGAGCTTGAAGTTGATGTTTTCCTGTTTGGCCATCACTTCGAGTGTGAAGGGGCTGTCGACGCTGATGCCGTAAACGGTGGCCCCAAGACCTTCGTAATCCGCAAGGGTGTCTCGAATGGTGCACATTTCCGACATACAAACGCCGGTAAAGGCCAGTGGGAAAAAGAGCAGAACTGTGGGTTTCCCGGATTCGAGGGAGACGTCATCAAGTCCGTCTGCGTGTTTATGTTTCAGCGTAAAGGCAGGAGCCTGTGAACCAATTTGGAGTGCCATGGTTTATTTTGTATAATGAGGTGGTTGAGCTGTTGATTTGAAAGTTGAGTTTGGTTGTTGGCAAGCCGCTTATTCAAAAAATGCAAAGTTCGGATAAAATAAGGAGGGAAATGGGCTTGCAGTCGTTGCGGCTTCTTACATCTATCCCCCGCCATGAATTTTCTCAAGGAAGTCATACGTGGTACCGAGCATTTCATCGGTGAAGAAGATTTGGAGAAGCGGTTGAAGGAAGAAAAACCGCTTCGTGTAAAGCTTGGTGTGGATCCAACCCGGCCAGATTTGACTTTTGGCCACATGGTGGTGTTCAACAAACTTCGGCAATTTCAGGAAGCGGGCCACCAGGCGGTGCTCATCATTGGTGACTATACCGCCATGATCGGAGACCCCAGTGGACGCTCTTCGACCCGGCCGGTTCTGACTCAGGAGGAGGTCGAGGAAAACGCCAAAACCTATCTGGATCAGGCCTTCAAGATTCTCGATAAGGAGAAGACGGAGATCCGTTTCAACAGTGAATGGTTCAGCAAAATGTCCTTTGGGGATACCTTGGCCCTGGCTCGGAGAATGACGGTGGCACGGATGCTGGAGCGGGATGACTTTGCCAAACGCTACAAAAACCAGGAGCCGATCTCCATCGTTGAGTTCTTGTATCCGTTGGTGCAGGGGTATGACTCCGTTGTACTGGAATCCGACATCGAACTCGGCGGCAGCGACCAGCTTTTCAACATGTTGGTAGGCCGTTCTCTACAGAAGGAAGAAGGTAAACTCGGGCAAGCCGTGGCGACATTGCCCTTGCTGGTCGGCCTTGATGGAGTTCGCAAAATGTCCAAGAGCTACGACAACTACATCTCCTTCATGGATCCCCCCAAGGAAATGTTCGGGAAAATCATGTCCATCAACGACGACGTGATGTGGGACTACTACCAGCTTCTCCTGCTCGAATCCGACCAAAAGATCGCCGAGTTGAAGCAAATTCACCCGATGGAGGCCAAGAAACAACTCGCCTCCCGCCTGACCTCCAAATTCCATGGCGAAGAAGCCGGGAAACGGGAACGGGAACAATTTGAAGCCGTTTTCGCCAAAAAGGAAAACCCGGACGACATGCACGAAATCGTCTGGTCCGAACAAGATGGTGACGATTCAGAAAAATCCCTCGTCGACCTCCTCGGAGCCACCAATCAATTCGGCTCCAAAGGTGAGATCCGTCGCCTCATTAAACAAGGCGGGGTCAAAGTCGACGGCAAGGTCTTCAATGACCCCCAAGGCAAACTCCCCAAACCCGACGGCGAAGTCGTCGTCCAAAGCGGAAAACGCAAGTTTTTCAAGGTCTTGGGGTAGGGGCTAAATTTCTTCCTTTCTTATCCGCTTGCAGGAAATACCCCCCTTTATTCTGCTTTACTTGCAGAAAATAGGGGGGTATTTTCTGCAGGAATGAAGCGAAGGTATCTCAATGATCTTAAAAAATGGCTAACTAAACCGAATCGTAAGCCGTTGTTGATTCGTGGAGCCCGGCAAGTAGGAAAGTCAACTTTAGTCCGGCAGTTGGCGGAGTCTGAAGGCTTGAACTTGTATGAAGTGAATCTGGAGCAGCATACGGAATTGGCGGCTGCGGTAGAGACTCTGGATTTGGAAAACATTTTACTGGAAATCGAGTACATTTGTAACCGTGGAAGCATTCAGCCGGAGGGCTCCTTGATTTTTCTGGATGAGATTCAGGGGATGCCGCGTATGCTCCAGTGTCTTCGCTATTTCTATGAGCAACGCCCGGACCTCGTCGTGATTGCGGCAGGTTCCTTGTTGGAATTTGCATTAGCTGACAATCCGTTCCCGATGCCGGTTGGAAGAATTGAGTATTTTTTTATGGGTCCGGTTTCGTGGGAGGAGTTTCTCCATGCAAAGGAAGAGCCGCAATTATGCGACCTTCTCGCAAATTATGAACTGGGTAAACCGTTCCCCCAGGCAGGTCATCAGCGTTTGGTGCATCTGTTGAGAGAGTATTTTCTGACAGGTGGGATGCCGGAAGCCGTGCAGCTTCATCTCAATGGTGAAGATTGGGAAGTCGTTTTTGATGCACAGAATTCAGTTTACCAGACATATCGGGATGATTTTTCCAAGTATGCCCAAGGTGCGGCACTGGTGAGATTGCAGAAGATTCTGGATTATTTGGGGCAGGGGACGGGGCGAAAAGTCAAATATGTTCAGATCGACTCGACTTCTCAGGCCCGTGACATCAAGCAGGCCTTGGACATGATCTGGAAAGCAGGTTTGGTACTACAGGTTCAGCATAGTCATGGTGATGGTGTGCCGCTGGCTTCGCAGATTGATCCCAAAGTGTTCAAGTTGTACAGCCTGGATATTGGGATTCTGAATCGCATCTGCCGCCTGGATCACCTAAACATCCAGCGCTTTCAGGAAGACAGTTTTGTCAATGAGGGCATTTGGGCGGAACAGTTTGTGGCACAGCAATTTTATTTCAGGCAAACTCCAAAGCAAAGCCCGGAGTTGCACTACTGGTTGAGAGAAGGAAAGACAGGGAATGCAGAGGTCGACTTTTTGGTCCAATCCGGTCAAGAGGTCATACCGGTTGAGGTCAAGTCGGGTAAGAGTGGGACTCTGAAGTCCCTGTTTCAATTTGCGAACAAGAAGAATGCCAGCAGAGCCTGTCGTTTTGATTTGAATCTTCCCAGTTGCCAGAAAGTGGTGCACAATACTCAGCAAGGGGAGATCACGATACACTTGATCTCCTTGCCTCTGTATCTGTGTCATCAACTCGACCGAATGTTCGCAGACAGTCAAGCAGACTAGGCCGTATTTACTTCAGCAGTGCGGCGGCCTCTTCGTCCATGAGCCAGAGGACATTGGTGTGCATGGAGACGAGGACTTGGATGGGGCGTTGCATGATGTCAACGGGTTCGTAGAAGACTTCCTGAATGGCCTTGGCTTTGGCGGCACCGGTTACGGAGACGACGATTTGAGTGCTATTCTTGAGGCCTTGTGGGGTGATGGTAAGACGCCAGCCTTTGCCAGGGACTTCGACTGCGGCAAAGCATTCCTTCGTCTCTTGTTCCAGGAGAGGGCTGCCGGGGAAGAGGGAGGCGGTGTGGCAATCATCGCCCATGCCGAGAAAGCAAAGGTCGAAGGTGGGGTTGTCAGGCAACTCTTCTTCAAAGAGGCGGTTGTAGCGTTCCGCGGCCTCCAGGGGCTTGCAGTATACGGGCCATGGCCGGAAATTGCCCTCAGGGACTCCGAGGGGTTCCAGCATCATGCGTTCGGCATTGCCAAAGTTGCTCTCTTCGTCTTCCAGATCGACGTGCCTTTCATCACTGCAACCCCAGAGGATGGAGCTGCTGCGGTTCAATACCGTGGAAAGACGGGAATTCTCACTGGCCCAATTATAGAAAGCTTTGGGGGTCGAGCCACCGGATAAGCCAATGCGAAAAGTGTGTGCATCCAAGTCGGGTAGGGATTCAATTTCACGAAACAAGGCCGGGCAAATTTCATCTTTCGCCAGGACTTGTACGGTGCCCAGAGGTGTTTCCATTTGTTTCATAATTTTGAAAAGGTCAGTACTAGAAAAAGAGGGCTTCGGCAAGAACGAGTGAGTGGGAAGGCTTTTTGAGGCGAATGGGATGCACAATGGGGCCTCGACCCAAATTCATGGCCACGTCTCCCTGGCAGAGGTCCTTGCTAAATTTTATGTGAATGGATTTGCCCATCCTTTTGTCCGTATAGGTCCATCGGCAGTCCAGTCCTTCCAAGGCGTCGCTCGGTTCCCGTGTCCATTGGATCGCAGCGTCTCTGCCGGAGCACTCCAGGCAAGCTCGGATCCAATTCTCCAGACCTCGGGCTTCGCCGAACATCTGGTTGCCGTGCAAGATTTTGACTTCTGCCAGGTTCTCCACCAGTTGCTCGGCAGGAAATCCGCTCAGTAATTGCCCCAATCCCTGGCGAACATGCAAGAGCCTTGCTTCGGCCAGGTCTTTGGCTCCACGGGGGCAGGGCCAATCAATGCCAGCCAAATCATCTGAACCTTCCAGTGAACTGTCATAAGTTGCCCTCGTGACCATTTTCAAGAAAGGCAGGTAACAAGCCTCAATCCGTTTGGCAGGCAGCTTGTGAAACCAGTGATAGGTCGGCAAATCACTTTCCAGCCAGACGGATACCTGGTGCTCCAGAAACGCAGAATCCTCCAATGGATAGCCCAGCATCAGGGCTTCACTACACACCGGATGGCCGCCCCCTCCAGACAACGAGCACTGGGAGTACAGCTTGCCTCGCAGCAATTGCTCTCCCCCTCGTTCAAAGGGGCAGAGGCAGATGATCCGGCAAGGGTAGGTCTGGGCAAAAACCAGTGCCTGGTCCAATACATAGCGGGCATCTTCCCCTGTGGTTTTCAGACCAAAGTGGAGGATAAGGTTGGATTGAACGGCACGATAATTCTGGGCAATTCCGATGCCATCCTTTTCGCCATGCTCGGTTTGGCTCCATAGTTCTCGTAAGGCTTGGGGGACTTCCGACACCGGCATCCCAACCCCAGGTAAATTATCCAGCAGAGACATTGTTGCTTCCTCCATCCTTTTTAAAACCCTGGTCTTCTCCATTCATGTTTGTTTTTCCAGAGCAGACGCTCGGCTGCCAGTGGACCCCATGATCCGGCAGAGTAGGTTTCCAGCCCACAATCCCGTCGACTTTCCCAGAAGTCCAGAACCGGCGATATGAGGTTCCAGGAGGCCTCCGTTTCATCACCGCGGATGAACAGGGTGTTGTCGCCCACCATGCAGTCCAGAATCAAGCGTTCGTAAGCTTCCGGGGTATTGGAGCCGAAGGTGGTCTCGTAATGGAAGTGCATTTTGACGGGTTGCGTCCGGGTTTCCAGCCCAGGGACTTTAGCATTGAGCAAGAGGGTGGAGCCTTCATCGGGCTGAATGCGTAGCACCATCGTATTGGGGGCCAGATCATAGCGGGCATCTTCACTGAACAAGATGCCGGGAGGCCTTTTGAATTGGATGGCGATCTCACTGACACGGCGGGCCAATCGTTTTCCGGATCTCATGTAGAAGGGGACGCCTTTCCAGCGCCAGTTGTTGATAGACAATCTCAGCGCTGCGTACGATTCCGTGCAGGTGTCCTCAGGTATGCCTTCTTCCTCCGTGTAGCCAGGGACGGGCTCTCCTCCGATCAGGCCTTCCGAGTAGCGGGCCCGGACCACATCCGGGTCCTCATTTCCTAGATTCAGGGGCTGTATGGCCTTCAGGACTTTCACCTTCTCATCCCTGATGGCTTCAGGGTCTAGGGATACTGGAGGCTCCATTGCTATCAGTGATAGCAATTGCATAGTGTGATTCTGGATCATGTCCCGCATGGCCCCGCTTTTGTCATAGTATCCACCGCGACTTCCGACCCCCAGGGCTTCGGCCACGGTGATCTGTACACAGGAGACATACTGGCGATTCCAGATCGGTTCAAAAATGGCATTGGCAAAGCGGTTGACCAAGAGGTCCTGTACGGTTTCTTTGCCCAGGTAGTGATCGATCCGGTAGACCTGCTTTTCTTCAAACTCCCGGAGAATGACCCGGTTCAAATCCCGTGCAGATTCAAGGTCTCGTCCGAAGGGCTTTTCGATAATGACTCTTGAAAACAAATCGCTGTTGAGCCGGCGTTTGGCCAGGCCACATTTTCCCAGATTGTCCAGAATGGGAGCAAAGACCTGGGGGGGAGTGGAGATGTAGAAGAGCAGTTGCAATTCCCGCCCGAGAGAAGATTCCAGCTCATCAATTCTGGCGGCAAGGCGGTTGAAGGCTTCCGGGTCATCGTAGCCCCCTTGCTGGTAGAAGAGATGGTTTTCGAGGCGGTCCCAAACTTCGGCTTCCAGGGGACGGCGTGAAAACTTCTCCGTCGATTCTTTGGACATCTCCCGGTAGGCTTCGTCCGCAATGGGTTTGCGTCCATACCCGATCAGAAAGAAGTCGGAGGGCAGCAAATGATCGACGCCAAGGTTGTAGATCGCAGGGATGAGCTTGCGGGAGGTGAGGTCTCCGGATGCGCCGAAGATGACGACGGCGGTGGCCGCGGCTCCGCGGTGTTTGCTCAACCCCTGCAAAAAAGGGTGTCTTTGTGTGGTCTCCATAGGATTTTGTAGGAAAGGCTAAATACGATTTCTCGGAGTCAGCGTTACGTCTTCGTAATGATAAATGCTTGGCTCCTGCTCTTCACTACCAGCGATGACTTCAACAATGTCAAACTGAGATCGGCTCGGAACTTTCTTTAATCCCCGGAGATAAGCA